>JAHFZE010000016.1 GCA_020854785.1 Methanomethylovorans sp. | reverse complement strand
TTCCATACATAATCCAACCATTTAACTATACTGATGCATCAGGTCCCAGGGAGGAAAGTTGGTGGCAGACAACAAATTCGTTTACTTTTTCGGCGGTAATAAGACAGAAGGAAAAAACAGTATGAAAGACCTGCTGGGTGGCAAAGGTGCAAACCTGGCAGAAATGGCTAACCTTGGAATTCCGGTACCTCCTGGTTTTACCATCACGACTGAAGTCTGTGTGCAGTATCTGCAAGACAATAAATATCCGGAAGGATTGCTACAACAGGTGGATGCTGCTATCGTAAAGCTTGAAGAGGTCGTTGGGAAGAAATTCGGTGACAACGATAATCCATTATTGGTTTCGGTACGTTCCGGAGCAAGGGTTTCCATGCCTGGGATGATGGATACTGTCCTTAACCTTGGACTGAATGATAGGTCTGTTCTGGGTCTTGCCAGGAACACCGATAACCCAAGGTTCGCTTATGATAGTTACAGGCGTTTTCTTACAATGTTCGGAGACGTTGTACTGGGGATCGAACATGACAAGTTCGAACATGCACTGAGTGAGAAAAAGCATTCTTTAGGTGTTAAACAGGATACAGAGCTCGATGTTAACGCCCTCAAGGAACTTGTGGAACAATTTAAACTTATTATAGAACATGAAACCGGAGAAAAGTTTCCTCAGGATGCACGTAAACAGCTTCTCATGTCCATAGATGCTGTTTTCCAGTCTTGGAACAATCAGCGTGCCATAACATATCGCAAGCTCAATGATATTCCCATGGACTGGGGTACGGCGGTCAATGTACAGGCCATGGTCTATGGGAACATGGGAGATACGTCCGGTACGGGTGTTGCCTTTACAAGGGATCCCGGAACCGGTGAGAAACGTTTCTTCGGGGAATATCTCATTAATGCCCAGGGTGAGGATGTAGTGGCAGGTATCAGGACACCCAAACCCATCTCCACACTGAAGGAGGCAATGCCTGCTGCCTTCAAACAACTTGAAGAGATCTATGTAAAACTGGAAAATCATTTCTGCGATATGCAGGACATTGAGTTCACCATAGAGCAGGGAAAACTCTACATGCTGCAGACCAGAAATGGAAAACGTACTGCTGCAGCTGCGATAAAGATCGCGGCAGACATGGTCGAGGAAGGCCTTATCGATAAGAAGACGGCTCTTTTAAGGATAGAACCTAACCAGATCGACAAGTTACTACATCCGATGATCGATCCACAGGCAACTTTGCAGGTAGTGGCCACAGGACTACCGGCATCTCCGGGAGCCGCAGTGGGTAAGGTTGTTTTCACTGCGGAGCATGCTGAAGAGATGGCAGAGTCCGGTGCAAAGGTGATCCTGGTACGTACGGAAACCTCTCCCGAAGATATAGGTGGAATGAATGCTGCCGAGGGTATTCTCACAGTGCGCGGAGGAATGACGTCACATGCCGCAGTAGTGGCAAGAGGTATGGGAAAACCCTGTGTTGCCGGATGTGGTGAGCTATCCATCGATATTAAAAAAGGTGTCTTCTCTGCAGGCTCCTGTTCTGTCCGTGAAGGCGATTATATCTCCATCGATGGTTCTACAGGTCACGTTATTGTGGGCAAGGTCCCCCTTATCACTCCTGAAGTTAGCGGAGAGCTCAAAACAGTTCTGCAATGGGCAGATGAGGTCAGAACCCTGGGTGTAAGAACAAATGCTGACACTCCAAATGATGCCATGGTCGCCAGAGAGTTCGGTGCAGAGGGAATTGGATTATGCCGCACCGAGCACATGTTCTTCGGCGAAGAGCGTATTCCTGTTGTAAGGGAAATGATCATGGCTGAAAGCGAAGCCGCAAGAAGGACTGCTCTTGCAAAGCTTCTTCCCATGCAGAGAGAGGATTTTGTCGGTATATTCCGTGTCATGGAGGGATATCCAGTAACCATCCGTTTGCTTGATCCTCCTCTTCACGAGTTCCTCCCTAACCATGAGGAAGCTCTGGAAAAATTAATGGAGCTTGAAAGCAAAGGTGCTCCCGCAAATGAGATCAATAGAGTGAAGAAAGTTATGGAAAGGATAGAGTTCCTCAAAGAGATCAACCCTATGCTTGGTTTCAGAGGATGCAGGCTTGGAGTCGTCTATCCTGAAATATATGAGATGCAGGTGCAGGCCATTATCGAAGCGGCCTGTGAGCTTACCAGTGAGGGCATGACGATAGTACCGGAGATAATGATCCCTCTCATATCTCACGTTAAAGAGCTGCAGATAGTCAAGCAGCAGGTTGTAAAGGTAGCAAGTGCTGTCATGGCAGACAAAGATGTAAAAATCAATTATAAGATTGGTACCATGATAGAACTTCCAAGGGCTGCCCTCACCGCTGACAAGATAGCACTTGAGGCGGATTTCTTCTCCTTTGGTACGAATGACCTTACCCAGACTACCTTCGGTTTCAGCAGAGATGATGCAGGCAAGTTCCTGCCCGCTTACATAGAAAAATCCATACTGGAGCACGATCCTTTTGCTGTGCTTGACCAGAACGGTGTGGGTGAACTGGTAAAGATTGGTATTGATAAAGGCCGGTCTACCAAAAGTGATCTGAAGATAGGCATTTGCGGTGAACACGGGGGAGAGCCCAGTTCTGTGATCTTCGGACATAAAGTGGGCCTTAATTACGTCAGCTGTTCACCATTCCGTGTGCCTGTGGCCAGAATGGCAGCAGCACATGCAGCAATCCTGGAAAAAGAAATGAACAAATAAGGTAAGACAGGGTCTTTC
>JAHFZE010000005.1 GCA_020854785.1 Methanomethylovorans sp. | reverse complement strand
GGATATGAAGCCGGTGCAGTTGGCCCAGGAAAGGACTGTGGATACGAGAACATCTTCGTAAAGGCGATCACTGGTATGCCAATGGCCTTTGAAGGTAAGACCTCCACCTGTGCCCACTCTGATGTTATGGGTAACCTGATCATGCAGTGCTGCGACCTCTGGTCCAACGAATCCGTCGAATATCACTCTGAGTTCGGTGGTACTACAGTCCAGTGCTGGTCAGAGACCCTCAGCTATGACTGTGCTCTGATGAACGTTGCACTCAGATCCGGAAACGAAAAGCTCCTCAGGGACATGCTCGTGGCATCTGACAAGTACAGAGACCCACAGTCTTACATACTTGCATACGACAACGCATACAAGGTAGGTCAGGCAATTGTTAAGGACGGTAACGACCTGTACCTCCGTGCAAAGAACGCTGCTGTGGAATGCTGCAACCTGCTGACCGCTGCAGAGGGCCTTGAGATGACAAGGTTCGAGATCAACGCATTACAGAAGGCAAAGGGCGAACTTGATGCACTCACTGCAGATGCTGACAAGTTCATGAGTGACTGCATGAGCAAGTACAAGGCCGAAATAAAGGTCTTCAAGCCAGAGAACTACGGTCTCTAAATATGTAATGTAAGGGTTTACACTTCAAACCCTTACTTTTTATGTTCGAAAAAACGAACTTCCCGAATCTTCACGATCACACAAAGGCTTGCAGACAAACCTGTTTGGGGTCTATGGTCCGATCAGTTTTACCTCCTTCCTGTCTGATCGATCTACTAAGCAGTCAGGTGCCTGCAAGCCCTTTCTCCATAAGGTTTCAGATCATTGCTATGGCACCGTCTTTAGCCGCTCAGTTTTTGAAAGGGTGGGATCAAAGGTTGATCTGTGAAAGTATCTGCAATCTAATACTCCATTTTACATAAAAAATGAAACTCCAACATAACCACAAGAATGATCTAAAATCAGAGGCTAAATTTTTCTTGCTAAGGTTCATTTCATGTAAAAACCCAACATAAGATCGTAAACAAACTCTATCAATGGCTCTCAGGCATTCAGCCCAAGTAAAGCATAACCAGAATTAAGCATAACATTTACTATTGACGAAAAAAAGACCACCGGCTACTGCCGGTGATTTAGGTTTGGATAGTGGTTCGCTGATAGATCATTCTTTTATCCAATGTAGTATGTGACCTGCACTGACATTGAAACTGTGGACTCGCCTGGTTCTATCGGCGTGGAAACAGATCCTGCTCCTGCATCCATTGCTGCTTCTGGAACTGCGTAGTAGACCTTTGAGTTTCCATTCTCGTATATAGATGCTGTCTGCACGCCTGTGACCTTAAGACCCAGGCTGCTGGCGAGACCATTGGCCTTTGATGAGGCATCGGTAACAGCTTCGTTCATGAGGTCTTCACGGAGCTGTTCCTTCCTGTCATCAGATACTGAGAAGGAGATACTTCCGATCTGATTGGCTCCTGCGGCTGTTGACCTGTCGATGATCTGGCTCAGGTTGCCAATCTTTGTGGTTGTGACCTGCACACTGTTGGATGCGGAGTAACCTGTGATGGTCTGTTCTCTGTCATAGTTGTAGACCGGATACACGGAGACATAGGATGTCTGTATTTCCCTGTCCTCCAGGCCCAGTGCCTTGAGTTCTGCGACAACAGCGCCCATGAGAGCTGCGTTCTGGTCGGATGCATCCTTTGCAGTGTTAGCCTGGACCACCACGCCTATACTTAAAGAGGCTGTGTCGGGCACGACCTTTTCTTCGGCATACCCGCTCATGGTTATTGTGTCTGCAGTATTCGACCCAGTCTGCGAGATGGCATATATAGTTAATGACATCACCAACAGGACAACTGATAATGCAATGATAGCTAAATAGGATCTATCGTTTTTATTTTCCTGTGACATTTTCACACTCTCCTTGTTCGATATATTGTTAACCGGTGAATTTGTCTTGTTACAGCCGGTTATTGTATGTTATATAAGGAGCTGCACATATTAAAGAATTGTCTAAACTTCAGGTAGATTTGTAGTTATATGTGATGGCAGATAGCGATAAGAAAAAAGAGGATCATTTTCTCTTATTCTTCCCTGGTGCAACTGGCTCGGTTAAAAAGAATCCGAATGATGCGAGATCTTTGAAGTCCATTTTGTGCAACCTTTCACCGGAAGAGATGGCAGGAGTGATGAACCGGAAAAACTCACTGGAAAACTGCTCGTAACTGAATCCCTCTGCCTCTATCACCAGTTTCCATTTATTTTCCATTGACAGGATACCCATGAAGGAGATCATAAGGTACATCGAGGTAAAGAATGGATCAAGATCCTCACGGATAGTACCGTCATCGATGCCCTCCTGGATCGCGTCCCGCAGTATCAGACGGCAGGTACCATATCCCTTGCCGATCTCTGCGGTACACGGGTTCTCTTTGGAAAAACGCTCAGAACCGTAAAAATGGATCATGCGAAGATAATCGGGGTATTCCTGAGAGAACTGGTAATAGGCCTGACCCATCAGGGCTACCTTGGCAATACCCGGCACTTTTTTCTCCATGCATTCCATGTATCTTTCTTTAAGGATCTCGATGCCGCGCAGTACAATGGTTGCGAAAAGTGTTTCTTTATTTTTAAAATACAGATAAATGGTAGCCTTGTTCAGTTCGACCTCGCGGGCGATCTCATCCATGGAAACATCTTCATAGCTCCGGGAAAAGAAGAGACGTTCTGCCGCTTCGATGATCTCGGTCTTTCGCTGTTCCTTTTCTCGTTGTCTTCTATCTGCGATTCCCATAGTTCCACTTCATCTAATGCATATTCATTCAAACTTATTCATCAGATAAAACATTCAGGCTCCCTTCGCTGGCTATAGAGCGTATGGAGACGCACTGACGCATCTTTGACCAGCCCTGGTTTCATCGATCTGGCACTTTGCGGGCAATTTTTGATACATGCACAGCAGGTAATACATGTTTCCGTATCTATCATACGGGAATTTTCTGCATCAATAGCACCAACAGGACATTTCTCTGCACATAT
>JAHFZE010000173.1 GCA_020854785.1 Methanomethylovorans sp. | reverse complement strand
TATCTAAGATCGTCCCAGTTCTGGAAAAGATAGCTCCTCCTGAGCTTGCCGCAGATTTTGATATTGGCAGAATTGGTCTTAACCTGGACCTTGACAATGATATTAAAAAAATAGCAGTTGCTTTAGATCCTACAGACTATGTACTTAACAGGGCATCCGAGATCGATGCAGATCTCTTGATCACACATCACACCCTTATATTCGATCCGGTGAATTCCATATCCAAAAATCTTGCCACCAGTCTTCAAATAGTCCTGGACAACAGGATCTCCCTGTATTCCATGCATACGAACTTTGACAGAGCTAAAGGTGGGATCAACGATGTACTTGCAAAGAGGCTGGGGCTTAGTAATGTACAGGAACTGGAAATGGGAAGGATAGGTGAAGTGCCGTTGTGTTCAACAGAGACCCTTGCAAACCATGTGTCAAAAAGCCTGAACACACACGTGCTATACGTGGGAGAGAGGGACGATATAAAACGTGTTATGGTCTTTGGAGGCAGTGGTTTTCGCAATGAGTACCTTGAAATAGCAAAAGAGCATGGTGTTGAAGCTTTCATTTCTTCGGAACTGAAACATGATGTGATACGCTCCCGGGGAGAACTTACACTTATCGATGCCACTCATTACGCCACAGAGAATCCGGGCATGGAAGAGCTATGTCCGCGCCTGGCCGATCTGCTGGGGCTGGATGTGGAATTCATACACCACAACCCTTTCATCAGGGTGATATGAGGGATCATTTGACATCGGACCAAACAGAATGGGAGCATGTAGAAGAGCTTCTTGAACTACAGCTACAGAAGAAGGTCAGAGCCAAACACAGAGGGTATGGGGATTATGAAAAAAGGATCTACAGAGGGCCTTCTGTGAAAAGAGGATATGAGTAGATTGTTCTCAGCTACTCTATTCATTGTCCTCTATGATGCGGGCATAGACCTTCATTGTGGAATCCGCTACCTCATCCCAATTATAGACATTTTCGATGAGCTTGCGGCCTTCCTCACCAAAACCCGCCTTACCCAGGCCATCCAGCACATAGTTTATGCCCCATGATATGGAATCCGGGTTTTGGTACACAGTAACCCCATTCTTAAAGTTATCTATAAGTTTTACAGCATCAGTGGCCACAACGGTCTTCCCAGCATCCCACGCTTCAAGCACGACAATTCCAAAGGGTTCGTTCCGGCTTGGGACACACACAATGTCTGCAGCATTGTACCAATCCCTGGAAACTTCATCTGATGCATACCCCAGGAAATGGGATGCATGCTTGACACCCATTGAATTGGCAAGGTATTCACAGTGAGCCCGCATCTCTCCCTCTCCGATAAGCACGAACTGTGCATCCCAGCGGTGAGACAATACCTTCCCTATAGCCTTAACGAGCATGTCAGGCCCTTTCTGGTAGCTCATGCGCCCTATGAACAAAACAACAGGTGCAAGAGGGTGGATACCGAACAGCTTCTTCACTTCACCCGGATCAACTTCCTTACGGATCTTGTCCAGGAAAATGCCGTTAGGTACAAGTGAGATCTTCTGATCAGGAATATGATACAGGAACTGAACCTCCTTCTTCAGCACCTCGGAGGTTATTATGATCTCAGCGGACTCATACCCGGCCAGCCATTCCCTGTGCGATATGGTCTTAGCTTCCCACCAATCACCATGGACGTTCCCATTACGACCCCATTCGGTACTGTGATATGTAAGCAGGAATGGAAGCCCCTTTTCTTCTTTAAGCTTACATAGCACGTTCACCGGATGCCAATCATGGCCATGGAGAATATCGAACGGACCAAAGCGATCCACCATCTCCAGGAACATCCAGTACATGGAATCGCACATCCTGTCCATCTGCTTCACCACTCCCCCGGACTGGTCATGGTCCACACGATGATAATGTACCCCATTTATGAAAGCATGCGGCTGTAGACCTCTATTACGCGTAAATATATGCACTTCATGACCTTTTAAGGCAAGAACTTCAGATAGCTCGGATATATGTGGAGCTATGCCACCCACCTTTACCGAATGCAAGCTTTCCCATGAGAACATACCTATCCTTAATTTTTTCACTTTATACACCCCACTTTTTTTTATTCAATGTACTGTCTGTCCGGAAACATCATTGTTCAAATACTCTGCAGCCTTTTCCGGAGGCATGGTATTTATAAAGATATCCGTGTTCTTTTCAAAACCTGCCATTTTGCTTGTCACAGGTTGCAGTCTGAGATTCAGATGATATTTTTCATCATTCACTAGCTGGAAGAACATGAGATTATAAGCAGGAGATCCAAGTACTTTTTCCAGCCGCGATAGTACATAGCGTATAGCAATACCCAGAGAATGCAACATATGCTCAGACAATCTGCCAAGATGGCTGACATGCGTCTTTGCAAGGAACCAGATCTCAAATGGGACCTTCGAGCAATATGGAGCAAAAGCTATGAAATATTCATTTTCATAAACGGAGCGTTCATTGGAATACTCCATGCGCACTATTTCGCAGTAGGGACATTTGCCAGTGGCATGGATGACCTCAGATTCCTTTTTAATTGACGGAGGTATCAAGGGCAATGCGATGAGCTGGGAATGTGTATGTTCCAGAGATGCGCCAGCCTGCTTTCCCCAATTCTTGAAAAGCGAGACGAACTCTATCTGGTTCTGTTCCCAATAATGCATGACACGGTCTTTGTAGGCTTTCATAAGGAGGTCCATTTCTGCATCCGTGAAATTTGTTAACTGTCTTTCGTGCTTTGGTGTTTCTATGATTACCTCATGAAAACCATAACCTGAACTATATGGTGTATCAACACCTTCAGGGCTAAGTGCCGGGTATAGGTTAGGTATGCAGCGGATCTGCCAATCTTTAATGAGCTTATCCTTAGTGTCCCGCAGGATCTTCCCATCCTTATATACAGCCAGAGAAGGTGGCGTTTTGTCCTCTTTTCCTGCGCAGAAAACACAACTAGTAGCGTTCTGGACCTCCGGGGAAGAAGAAAAATCAGAAGGACGTTTGCCTCTTCCGGCAGCCACTATGCAATACTCATCAAGGAAATAGTGTTTACGTATCTCAGACACTGGTATTCCTCCCGACCAAAGGGACATATATGCTATCAGTTTTCCTCTTCTTCCTGGACTATGCACACACCGGTCAATAGTTCATAGTATTCTTTGGCAGGGCCAAGCCAGTTCATTTCCTTTGCAAGCAGGTTAGCTTCCTGGCAGAGAAGACTGTACTTTACCTTGTCATCAATGTAAGTATCCAGGAAATAATCCATAGAAAGAGCGTAGTCAGCTACAGTCTCATTGTATGGGAGGTCGATATTATCCACGACTATAACTCCGCCCATACCCATAACAAGGCGTTTGATGCTGGCAAGAGCATCACTGAAGCCGCATACCTTGCTGACTATGCTTGGAGTGGCCTCTTTTCCCGCTTCCAGTCCTGTCAGCAGGAAAGGTTCATACCTGGATGGGAAAATACCTGCAATGCATCCTGCCATCAGCTCGTCAGCGTTCATATTAAGACCACCGTCATGGTCAGATATCCACTGGGGATACAGTACAGCTACCACATGCCTTCTTCCTGTGATCAGTTGCGCAGGTTCAAGTTCTCTGTCCTTGATCATTTTTTGCAGTCTTATCTCCTCACCCTGCAGCAGCTCGTCAGGAAGTCTGATAGGGAATCCTTCGGGTACATTGGACTTCGGTCCATGAGCAGCGATAATGAAGCAGACGACGCGTATATCCTCATCCTGCTGCCCTGCTTCTATCTCCATCTTCACCATCCTGTCTAGCAGCATGAGCGAATCCAGCAGGTCCGGATATCCCTTGTTCTCTATCTCGATACGTGATATGGAAAATAGGGGCAATATCCTCTTAGAAGGAATCGGTACTCCCCCATGTATCTTGTGTATATTGTCAGAGAGAAAGTTCTGCATCTTTTCCCGACATTTTTTCTTCTTTTCCAGTGAAATGCCCATTCCATTATCATCTATACCATTGCGCACGACTATAGAATCTATCCCATAGAACAGCTTGACTTCCTTGCGCGTGGAGTCACCCACTGCAGTTACCACATCAGCATACGCCGACAGGGCTTCAAGTTTTGTCATGTTCTCAGGCACTCTTGGATCCCAGCTGCCATCGTTATCCTTTATCTTCTGCAACGAGCGGTGTCCGGAGGCTCTTCCTGGTAATGTTGCATGATATGTGGCCATGGAATTCACAGACAGACCTAATTTATGTAGCCTTGCCAGAGTATAGAAAACACCAAATTCGTGGCAGTGCAGATATACGTGCATGCTGGGCATAAGGGAGGCAGCGAACTCGGATATCGCCTTATCACTGAAATCTTTTGAATGCTGGGCCTTTATGGTCACCAGTTCCCGTATAAACTCCGAGATGGCATAGGATAGATTGAGATAATGAGTATATTCCTGTCCATTGCCCATGTTCTCATAATTCAGTGAATCAAGCCCTATGAAAGAAAAAGCTTCAGCTTTCACCTTATCTGAAAGGCACATGTGTGTGCCTATGTATTCGGACATAATGCGGCAAAAATCGTTTGTCTTGAACATCAGATAGATGATAGGTATGCCTTTGTAATGGCGAACACCGCTGATCACTTCCATACCTTTTTGTTTCATGGATGACAGGGCTTCAGCCAACTCATCATCCTCCTCGTAAGGCTCAAAACCACTCATGTCCGTTACACGATTAAGGCTTTTGTGCCAATCAACGCCCGAGTGACCATAATAAGGACCTGCAACTATGATCCCGGGTAATATATCCTCATTTATGGCTCCAGAGCTCATAAGGTCTGCAAGAGTGGTCGCTTCGGCATCGATCACGTTCCAGATACCACCCATTTTATTTGACTTCGGACCTGCCTCTTCTCCTGCTATCACTAACCATTTCCTTTCAAACATGATTGATTCCCACTGGAAGATTATACAAAAGTTTTATTGGTATATACCAATAAAACAATATCGTTACATATCTGTTTGGTTCAAATATAAAGTGTTGTTTTGAACTACAAAACTGCAATAGACTAAAATAATGAGAGGGGGTATATCTAATCATGGAATCGGTTTGTGTGTGTGTGGAGTTACATCTGCCTTATCATCTGAAATGGTACTGGCCTGCTGACGGATACCGCAGCCCACAGATGAGCAGCTATTTTGACCAGGACAGGATATTCACTGATTTTCAGCGCATGGCAGCCAACATCAGCAGAACTAACAAAGTGCTGGAAAGATCCATAGGTAATGGAGCCACTTACACCCTTTGTCTTTCAGGGACTTTTCTTGACCAGTGTTCCTGGGATCCGAAAGTACTGGGTTCGTTCAGGGATCTGGCAGACAGTGGAAATGTGGCATTTGCAGCGTCCACCTATTATCATTCGCTAAGTGCTCTTTATCCCGACCTTACGGATTTTAAGGAGCAGGTATGGATGCATATGGAAAAGATCTCGGAACTGTTCGGGACCGTCCCAGCAAGTTTTGTGAACCCGGAATTGCTGATCTCAGGGAACATCGGAGGTGTGCTCAAAAAATTGGGTCTGACATGCATTATAGCAGAGGGGGCCCAGAATCTGCTCAACACGGACGTGCCTGCAAGAGTATATTCTGATGACATCCCCACGCTTCTCAGACATATCGATCTTAGCGAAGATGTTAACAAGCGCTTTTCTGACCGAGCATGGGATGGTCATCCGTTGATAGCCGATAAGTTCTCTTCATGGATAGAACGCATAGAAGGCGATGTAGTTACTCTATATCTCGATTATGGCTCTATCCCGTGGAATGAAAGCAAAGCTGGAGGAATGTTCCAGTTCCTTGAAGATCTGCCGCTAAGCCTGGAAGCACGGGGTATCAGTATGATCAGGCCCGAAGATGCCGCAAAGAGATTTGAGAAGATAAAGCTTGGATCACTTAAAACAGAATCTGCTGCTCGTTACGGTATGGAAAGCCTGCTAGGAAACCATGCACAGCACTTCTATCTGAAGGAACTGGAGATAATGACCCGGGAGTTGGCAGAAATAACCGCTTTTTCAGAGAACGCAGAAATGAAAAAGATCTTTGGATACCTTCAGCAGAGTGATATTTTCCTTGATATGAACACAGCCAGCATCACAGGGTATGAGAAAGCTGTGAACAATCTATCTATACTATCTGATTTCAGAAGGGCTATATGGGAGGGGAGAACATGAGGTCCGTCTGTTTTTACTTTGAGGTACATCAGCCATATCGGTTGAAATGGTTCTGGCCGGACGAACACACGGGTTTTGAAAGATATTTCGATAACAAGTCTAACAGGGAAATATTTGAGAAAGTATCCCGCAAGTGCTACCTTCCGACAAACAGGACCATGCTTGATCTTATTGACGAAAATGAAGGAAAGTTCAGGATCAGTCTTTCTGTAACAGGCACATTGCTAAGCCAGTGTGAGAAATGGGACAAAGATGTACTGGAAACCTTCAGACAGATGGCAGAGACGGGATGCGTGGAGTTTCTGGAAGAAACTAATTATCACTCCCTTGCAGGCTTGTTC
>JAHFZE010000040.1 GCA_020854785.1 Methanomethylovorans sp. | reverse complement strand
TTTTTGATCATCAAACCCAACTCCTTTCAAGGCGCACTTTATTGTACTCTATTAAGAGCTTCGCGAACAACAAAACATTTGATCAAAACAAAGATCAGGGGAGGATCCTTAATTCCAATAAAGGAACAGGATCCTCCCCCGTTTTTTTTCGTAACATCAACTAAAGAACAAAAAAGTTTATTTTTTCTTTCCTCCCAGATAGGCTTCTTCAATTTCAGGATTGTGGAGGAGTTCCTTTGAATCTCCCTCAATAATGATCTTGCCTGTCTGCAGCACATATGCCCTGTTGGAAAGCAGGAGGGCCTTCCTCGCATTCTGTTCAACGATCAGGATGGTCATTCCAAGCAGCTGGTTGACCTGCGTCAGTTCCTTGAATATCTCGTTGATTATTATCGGGGCAAGTCCCAATGAGGGTTCGTCCAGCAGAAGCACCCTAGGCATAGCCATGAGCGCCCTCCCTATGGCAAGCATCTGCTGCTCTCCGCCCGAGAGTGTCCCTGCATACTGGCTCTGTCTCTCTTCAAGTCGCGGGAAGAGATGATAGACCTTTTTCAGTTGCTCTGCAACCAGGCTGCGGTCTTTTAGGGGAAACGCACCCATCTGAAGGTTTTCAAATACAGTCAGAGGGGCAAATACTTTTCTTCCCTCCGGAGATAGGCTTACCCCTGCTGTAACGACCTGAAAACTTTTTGACGGCAGGGATTTTCCGTCAAGCAGAATATCTCCGCCTGCCCTTGGAACATCTCCCATTATGGCGCTCATCATTGTTGATTTTCCTGCACCGTTTGCTCCGATGACCGCCACGATCTCACCCGGATAGACATCAAGGTCAACGCCTTTGAGAGCCTGGATGGCTCCGTAATTGACCGAAAGATTTTTTACTGAAAGAATAGGCGTTTTATCTTCCATTGTCCTATTCCTCCTCTCCCAGATAAGCCTTGAGGACTTCGGGATGACTCTGTATTTCATCCGGAGAACCTTCAGCAATTTTTGCCCCAAAGTTCATGCATACGATATGGGGGCATATCTCCATGACCATGTCCATGTGGTGCTCGATTAGCAGTATTGTAAGATTGAAATCACTGTGTATCAGCTTGATCAGTTCATTCAGCTGTTCAACTTCCTCCGCGTTCATTCCTGCGGCAGGCTCGTCCAGAAGGAGCAGGTCAGGCCTGAGGGAAATAGCTCTTGCTATTTCCAGACGCCTTTGAAGTCCGTATGGAAGATTTCCTGCTGCTTGATCGGCACGATCGGCCAACCCGACCCTCTCAAGAAGCTCCATACTTTCATCCTTCGTAGCTTTCTCCATGTTTTTCCATCTTCCCAGGTGGCTGACAGCCTCAAAGAAGCTGTATTTATAATGCTGCTGCGCCGCAGTCATTACGTTGTCAAGCACAGAAGATGCGGCAAAAAGCCTGAGGTTCTGGAAAGTTCTTGCTATTCCAAGAGAGATGACCTGATAAGTCTTAAGCCTGTTTATGTTTTTTCCCTTAAATTCGATCTCTCCGCTCGTTACATCGTATACTCCGGTCACAAGGTTGAATATCGTCGTCTTTCCTGCGCCGTTGGGTCCAATAAGGCCAGCCAGTTCACCTGTCTCGATGACAAAGGACATATCCTTGACAGCCTGCACTCCTCCGAAAGACTTATTTACATCTTTAAGTTCAAGTATCGCGGACATCAGCGTACGCCTCCATCCTCTGCAGTTATCTTCTTTCTGCGCGTAAAGATGCTTTTTATGTAGTCTTTTGTAAGTTCGTTGGTCCCCATGATCCCTTCAGGTCTGAGTACCATTACCAGCACAAGGACCAGTCCGTAAACGAGCATGCGGTACTGCGATATAGGCCTGAAGAGTTCAGTAACCAATGTCAGTATGGTCGTTCCTATAAGACATCCGCTCATTGAACCAAGCCCCCCGAATACGACTATAGAAACCAGTTCAGTCGATTTTGCCATGTCAAACATGACCGGCTGTATAAAGGACATGAATCCCCCCAGAAGCGCTCCGGAGACTCCGCAGTAAAAACCTGAAATAGCGAGGCTGAAGACCCTAAACCTTGCTGTGTTGAAACCAAGCAGGGAAGCAGCAATATAGTCATCCCGGCAAGCCTTGAAAGCCCTGCCGAAACTGCTGTTTACAAGGAAGAACATCCCCACGGCCATTATCACCAGAAAAGTCAGAGCCACCGGCATACTCGAATAGTTGTCGATACCGGGATAACCCCTGGCTCCCCTGGTCACGCCCTCCCAGTTTTCTATGACCAGCCTTATGGCTTCTCCCAGACCAAGGGAGGCTATCGTATAGTAGTCCCCTACAAGCTTAAGGGTCGGTATACCTATCAGATAGGCGAAAACCATCGCAAAGATGCCGCCCGCGATAATAGCCCCTATGAAGTGGACTTCATACTGTACTGTCAGGATCGCTGCGGTATATGCACCTATCGCCATGTAACCGGCATGCCCCAAGGTGAAGACTCCCGTAAAACCTGTAAAAAGTGAGACCCCAAGCGCCGCTATGCAGTTGATCGCAAGCAGCGTGATTATGCCTGTTGTATAACCATCCATCTCAGGTCCCTACACTTTCTCGCCCACGGATTTTCCGAAAAGCCCCGTGGGGCGGACAATAAGAGTGATGATAAGCAGTCCAAAAACGACCAGGTCCCTGAACTGGCTGGATATGAAGCCAGCAGTCAACATCTCTGCGAGACCAAGGATAAGGCTTCCCACAACTGCACCCGGAAGCGAACCAAGTCCTCCGATGACGGCCGCAACAAATGCCTTTGTCGTGATCATTCCAAGCTGAGGATAAAGTGTATACCTTACAGATAAAAAGATCCCGCCGACTCCTGCAAGAAGTCCGGCGACGAAGAAGACTATGGAAATAAGCCTGTTGACATTTACACCCATCAGCCCCGCAGTTCTAAGGTTGTAAGAAGCCGCCCTTATAGCCAGGCCCCACTTAGTCTTTGAAAGGAATAGCTGGAGCCCTACAAGAAAGACTACCGCAGTGACCAGGGAGAGGAGGTCAAAAGCACTCGTAGTTGCAAGTCCGAAGAAATTTACAGGCTGCGTCGGAATTACCGGAGGGAGAGCCCTGAAACGGCCGCCAACGGTAACTACGAAAATATTCTCGATAACTATGCTCATTCCCATTGAGGCAATAAGCATGTAGAGTGTGATAGGAGTACGCTCACGGATCGGTTTATATGCAAGACGTTCAACTATAACAGCTGAAATTCCGGCACCGACCAACGCAGCTAAAGAGGCAGCCCAGATACCCATACCGGCTCCCCTTAATGCGAAATAACATATATAACCTCCAATTACAAGAAAGCCTCCATGTGCAAAATTTGAGAAGAGCAGGATAGAATAGACTAATGAGTAACCAACTGCTATCAAGGCGTATACCGACCCAAGAGAAAGGCCGTTAATGACTTGCTGGATTATCATATCCAATTTAAAACACCTCTGCCTTTCTGGTGCTTAACCAGTTTTCAGAACCTCTTGTATGGGTCTGAACGGGCTTGGGGAATAAATTCCCCAAGCCCGAATGGAATAGCATTCAGAGAAATTATTTGGGTTCGACTTTCTGGAAGAATTTCGCTTTAAGGTCATCTCCGACCTTAAGGATAACTCCTGCCTTGTTGAGCGGGTTGTGATCCTTGGGATCGATAGTAAGTGTCGCATGGTTCAGTTTCAGTCCTTTTGTTGATGTAAGTGCTGTTGCTATCGCGGCACCTTCTGCCTTGCCTGCGCGTTTGATCGCGTCAACGAGCCAGTAAGTTGCATCATATGCCATTGTACCGTTTACAAATTCCTTACAGTCATCTTTGTAGACTTCCTTGTAGCGGGCAAAGATCGGGGCCATTCCGGGATCTTCAAGGTATGTATGGTTGACCCAGTAGGTACCCTTCATGGAATCTCCGGCGATCTCATTCATGAATTCGCCGTATCCGTCGCCGCCTATTATTGTGATGTCGTTAAGGCCGAGCTCTTTTGCCTGCTTGATGATCAGGGCCATGTCCTTGCCCATTCCCGGCAGGAAGAGTACGTTTGCGCCTGAGCTCTTTACCTTTGTCAGCTGTGCACGGAAGTCAACATCTGTCTCGCGGTATCCTTCGTCAGCTACGATCTTGCCCTTCAATCCAGTGTAG
>JAHFZE010000161.1 GCA_020854785.1 Methanomethylovorans sp. | reverse complement strand
CTACATGGGTGGCACCAGTATGGCCACACCCATTGTCGCAGGCAGCGTGGCACTGATTAGGCAGAACTATGTGGAGAACCTGAACATTACACCTTCAGCAGCCCTGTTAAAAGCTACTGTCATAAATGGTGCCAGCGATCTGCAACCTGGACAGTATGGAAATGATGTAACAGCACAACCCGATCATAATCAGGGATGGGGATTGGTTAACCTGAAAGATTCCTTATATCCGGATAGTGTGAGCATATATTTTGCGGATAATATTGAACTGCAAACAGGTGATGCCGCTGAAAAGAACTACTATGTAAACGATAGTTCCAGGCCTTTCAAAACCACACTTGTATGGACAGATTACTATGGTACTGTGTTCGCAAGAAAAGAGCTTGTAAATGATCTTGAACTTCGTATTGTCCTGCCTGATGGAACTGAGAATATAGTGAACGATAACATCAATAACGTAGAACAAATCTTGCTACAGGAACCTGAAGTGGGCTGGTACACTGTGAAAGTGATAGGTAGGTCGATACCAATGGGACCACAACCATGCGCTTTAGTGGTCAGTGGTGCATCTGCTGCAATTAGTTCTCTTGATCTCAGACCCCAGCAAACAACTTACTATACTGGTAACATCACGACGTTCGAGGCTGAAGCAAGAGATGAGAATAACAATCAACTTCAAGTTGATTTTATGTGGGAAAGCAGTGATCCTGCTGTTGGAAGCATCAATAGCTCTACCGGATATTTCCTTGCTATCGCAAGAGGAGTGACCAATATAACCGTGAATGCAGGGACTATGTCTTCCACTGTTGCGATAAATATATACGACACCGGTAATTCGACAGGAACTAATGAATCTTCTGAAGTGGTTACTAATGAAGAAGAGAGGGGACAAGAGACTACATTACCCCCATCCTCAAGAAGTAGTGGGGGTAGTGGCGGAGGGGGAGGAGGAACTAGTGGTGAAAAACTTACAAATGTACTGGTAAAAGAACCGGAAACATTGGTAATTATCAAGGACAGTAATATTCGATATGAATTCACTGAAGAGGGGAACAGTGTAGGATATGTTGAATTCACAGCTTTGAAGAACTCGGGAAAGATAACTACAGTTATAGAAACATTGAAGGGTAGATCCTCTTTTGCCAGTACAGATGCACCTGGCAATGTTTATCAGAATTTGAACATCTGGGTAGGAAAAACTGGTTTTGGAGCAGAAAGTAATATCGCTGATCCTCTGATCGGATTTAAGGTACCTAGATCATGGATGGTCAATAATGGCGTAGACAAAACATCTGTAAGACTTTACAGGTACAGTTCTGATGTCTGGAACGAACTGCCGACAAGGATAACGAAAGAAGATGATCAATATGTTTACTTTGAATCGGAAACACCCGGTTTTTCACCTTTTGCTATAAGTACAGCAGAGTCTACAACCGAAATTCTGACACAGACATCAGGCATAGAAAATTGTACATCAGAGAATGGAACAAAACTTCCCTTTAAGATCATTGAATCAAATAACAATGGTATTGATACAGATGCACTTGAAAGCCATAAAGGAACATCAAAAGAAAATTTTGGATTCCTTTTGAAATTTACACTGGTTTCCATATTGTTGGTAATATCCGGGATCATTCATCGACATCACAAAAAGAGAAAATGAATAGACACAACACACAAAACAGATGTTAATGCAGAACCTGGTCACTGGATCTCATGTTCATTGATCTTTATTCTTTTGGTTCTCTTTAACATCGTATAAATACTTTTAAAACCCTGGAAGTAAATATTCTGATTACAGGTTCTCTTTTTGCACAGTTTCTCTAATTTTGATATATATTATCGGACATTGAATAGGAATTCCATCATTTATTTGAATTACATGATAATGAAAAGCAGAGGCAAAAAAATGTACTTTAGCACCCAATGTTGAAAAGAGCCATAAATCTTAATTCATCCAGCACCAATTCTGACAGGATGCCTATGATAGATAAACAAAAGTCTTGTGAGCAATACCAGAACATTGCAGGAACACTGCTCTTCATTGCAGGTGTTGTGATATTCCTAGGGATAATCACTGCTGAAACATTGTACCCTGGATATAACACTGCACAGAACATGATAAGCGACCTGGGCGCTACTGAACCGCCTAACAGCATCATAGTTCAGCCTTCTGCAACGATATTTAATTCCAGTATGATGATCTGTGGTCTGTGTATCATCCTTTCTGCCTATTGCATCCACCGCGCTCTGTACATGAAAACGGTTACCTTGACTATCGCCTTGTTCGGGATCGGTGCATTAGGAGTGGGTATCTTCCCTGGCAACTATGGCGCAGTGCATGGCATATCTGCGCTCATGACATTCATTTTCGGGGGCCTGGCAGCCATAATGAGCTACAAGGTAACAACATTGCCTTTCAGATACTTCTCTGTGATACTGGGATCCATAGCATTGCTGGACCTGATGCTCTATTACATTCTGGGACAGGCAAGCCCGTTTGCAATCTTTGGCATAGGTGGACTTGAAAGATGGATCGCATACCCTATAGCACTATGGGTAACCGGCTTCGGAGGCTACCTAATGGGAAGTGCAGAAAAAAGTAATTGAACGGCATATCCTCTAAAAGCAAAGAAAGGAGAGATGGCCATCAGGATAACATCCAAAATACCGGAATTCAACTCTGAAAGACATGCACAGCTTATCATGGAGCACTGGACAGTGATACATGAACCGAAAAGCCTTTTCTCTACCATAATGCTCTCGATCCCATTAATGGTTATCAATCTCTTAATAACATTAGCAATTATAGGCCTGTTCGTACCGATATCGCCATCAATGTTCGGTATCCATCCATCATCGATCTCTCTAAACATTAACATTGGAGCTATTCTGGTCTTAATAGTACTTGTGATTATACATGAACTCTTGCACCTGATATTCATTCCAGGTTTTAGGAGATCGGACAAGACATATCTGGGAATCACATACTATGGCGGATTTGTCTATTCGGAAGAAAATATCTCTAAAATGCGGTATGTGTTCATCACAATTGCCCCTTTTGTCAGCATTTCAGTTCTTTTGCCCATTCTATTGGGATCTCTCAGCTTGCTGACCCCATATTTGATGTTCTTGATCTTTCTGAACTCAATGGCCTCTTCGGTGGACATCCTGACATTGATCCTGATATTGCACCAGGTTCCTTCTGGTTCATATATTACAGTTAACGGGATGAGAAGTTATTGGAAATAGAATAAGTTACATCCTGATAGCTCTTATCCGAACCCGATCACTATCTATCGATGGCAAGGGTTGGAAGAAGATCCATTTTGAAGTATCGATATGTTTTATGAATAGAAGAATTGTGATCCTTTACCTACTGCATCAAGACTATTGAATAAATAAGTGCGAACAACAACATATTTAAGCTATAATGTATTTTTACGTACATTCAAGTGTTTATAAGTACATTAGCGGAGAGTAGCAATTTGATATGCACAAACAATAAGTTCTCTAACATTGGAAAGAAGGCAAAGAATTTGGAAGCAGGAGAGGATGCATAATGCCTCTGCCTTACCTTGTCCTGATCATCTCGGTTGCATTTATGCTGGGAACTACCTTCTTCTTAATATTGAGGCGAGATCATGATTAACCAGATTCTGCTGGTAATATACGTAATTGGGATAATCTCGCTCTCCCTGAAGCTCAAGCAGGGAACTTTATCAGGTTTTGTGATATCAGATCGCCAGGTTATGTATCCTGCTGTTATAGGCATAGCCTATATGGCTGCATATTTCAGTGCAGCTTCGTTCCTCGGAGGAGGAGGCTATGGACTTGTCGCCGGTCTACCCTGGGTCATCTGGGCGGTATTCTTTCACGTAGCTTTCGCATGCTTAGCTTTCCTTATAGCACCAAGGATATGGAAGATGGCTCAGCATTACGATGCCAGAACTGTACCCCAGTTGCTGGAACGCAGATACAATTCCCAGAAAGGCAAGGTTCTGCTTGCAGGGATCATGCTGCTCATGTACACGGTCTATCTGGTCGCTATCTTTAAAGGCTGTGGAAATCTGTTCCAGGGACTTCTGGGAGTAACATATGGACAGGGACTTATTATAACAGTTGGGATAGTTGCCCTATATTACGCTATTGGAGGATTGCCTGCCATCCTCTGGATAAGTTTCCTGCAGGGACTGATAATGCTGGCAGGCTCAGTATTACTCTACGGAGGGCTTATTTCCAGTGGTGAGGGAATGATGATATGGAACAATATCCCTGATGCTGTACTGAGCATGGGAGGAAATGTTGTACCCTGGCAAAAGAGCTTTGGAAATGCATTTGCTATCAGCCTTGGACTCCTTGCTCTGCCGGACCTGTTGATAATGATATTCTCTGCCAGGAATAAAAGAGTGGTCCGTTTTGCAGGCATCTATGGTCCTATATCCATTGCAGTTTATGCCCTGTGCATATTCTCTCTGGGCATTCTGGCCTATGGAGTTTTCAGTTCAGAAGAGCTGGCCCCATTCATAGCAAACCCGGATGGTCTTGTGCCATTTCTTGCAACATCGATACTCCCCTCAGGATTTGATGGGATCGTACTGCTGACAGCTATCTCTGCTGCTATGTCAACTATGAGTGCGATAGTTCTTGTCACAACGACTGCTCTGACCTCAGATATCCTTAAGTTCCTTCGTCCTGCGACCTCTGATGAGAAAGTTCTGCTCATGACCCGCATAGCAGGAGTTGTGATAATTATAATAGCGGCATTCTTCGCTCTGGACGTACCGCAGATGATAGTACCGTTGGTCTCTGCAAGTATGGGCGTTATCGCATGCTGCGTTTTTGTCCCCCTGTTATTTGGCTTATATTGGGAGCGTGGCACTTCGACAGGATTTGTTGCCAGCCTCATAGCATCATTTGGTTCTGTGGTGCTATGGCAATACTATGGCAACCCCCTCATACATACGGTCTTCATTGGCCTGATCTGCGGGACCGTTGCATACATTGGGGGAAGCTTGTTCAGTGAACAACCTTTTCCCTCTGACATGATCAGAGAATAAAATAGAGAGAAATACAAACATGAATGCTGAACAGGAACTTTATTCCTATTCGTAATTTATGTTTTCCACAGCATACAATCCAAATATTTTTTGAGATGTACGTGAACTGCATTTATTTCACTGTTCTGCGGAAGAGTAGCTATCAATTTTTCAATATAGCCCTTTTCCTTAACAAGTCTGAAAGTCTCTATGAAATTAAGATCGAATAACCATGCCAGGCGAGCCAGGTTCATATCATTGCAGGTTCGGACTTCTTTTATGCTTGGTATCTTGTTATTGAAAATATCCTGTATCAAATATGGAGAATATTCCTCATCGTCAGGTAACCCATGCTCAAGAACAGGATTAGGAGATATGTCTTTTATAAGGTAGTAGTCAGTTAGAACTTTGTAGATATCCAGTTTGTCAGCATCTCTGACCAGTTTCGAATGAAGAAGTGTTTTCCCATCAAATCCATCCGGGACCCTTGGCATATTATGGTTTTTGATCGCTGTGAATACGATGTTTTGCTTTTCTTGAGATAAAAATGAGAGAACTCCTTCTGACCTCAATACCTTTACACCCAGAAGAGCATGGTCCTCTGATATTGAGTCATGGAATGTTTTATACCTGCTTATTTGTTCAAAACGACCAATATCATGTAAAAGAGCAATAGTAATGGCAAGATAATAGTTATCGTCATCTAGTTTTTCAGATATTGCGATCCGGGAGGAGTTTTCACATACTCTGGTGGTATGTTCCTCTTTAAGCTTAATGTTTTGTAAGATCAATGTATCTTCCGAATGGAAAGACCTTACATGATCCTGGAACCAGATCTGCAAATTGAGATATTCCTCTTTTTTCATCGGTTACCATCACCCTTTGAAAATATCAGTTTTTCTCTTAGCAGCTCATTACCTGAGAAAAGAAACAGAGATTATAGCTGTATGGACAAACCGGAGTTACCATACAGCCATGCATCAAGTTCCAAAAAAGATCACCTTACTATGTATGTCACCTGGACAGATAGGGAAACTGTTGTTTCTCCGGGTTGAACTGGTGTAGAGACTGCCGCTTCAGCCATTTGCACATCCCTATATATCGGCTGTGCACTGCCTACATCACTTACAGAAGCAGTCTGTACTCCCACTATAGTGATACCCAGACCTGAAGCAAGCTCATCGGCCTTGGACCTTGCATCAGCTACCGCTGTCTGGAGCAGTTCACTGCGAAGAGCCTCTTGTTGTTCATCAGATACAGAAAACGTTATGCCTCCAATCTGGTTTGCGCCTGCTGCTGTTGATCTGTCGATAATGGCACTCACATTGTCCAGCATCTGTGTAGTGACCTGCACCGTATT
>JAHFZE010000216.1 GCA_020854785.1 Methanomethylovorans sp. | reverse complement strand
TCCCAGGGAAGTGGATGCGCTCATATGCACTATCAACCCGACATCATGACCGTATCCGCGGTGTCCGTGCTTTATCATGCCCTTTTGCATGAGCACTGCATTTGCTCCACCTTCTGCTACTTTATTGATGGAATCTGCAATGTTTATAAGACCCTTTATGGGGCCATCGGATATGCCGTGGTCCATCGGTATTATCACCATGTTCCTGCTGTTCCTGTCCATTATCCTTTCGATACGTATGCTCTTTCCTATTTCTGACATCTTTATGATCTCCATTCAAAACCGTGCTAGTATGTAACATAGTAACACGGTTAAGGTATATAAATTTATTTAGAGAAAAGAAGTAACTTTCAGGGTCCAGCACGTCAGAAAACTGTTGTTATCAAGTTCTTTCTCCGCGAGTGAGATCCTCTATCACAAAACCATTTGAGGTTATTTCATATATCGCAGGACTTTTTTCATGGTCGCTGCCTCTGACCTTGATTATCAATAGTGACTTCTGCATACCAGAGGGTATAAGGCGCTGTTGTAAGATCATGACGCTATCTGCAACCGGTGCTATTGGTATGTCGAGCGTCTTTAACCCTTCTTTACCTTCCGGGTTGAGATAGGTCAGAAGTGATGTAATACCCAGGTTCCGGAACATTCTTGTGAGAGCGGCTATATGCTCTTTTCTTACTATCGGGTCCATAAGGGCATAATCAAAACCATCTACAGGATCCAGGAATAATCTCTGTGCCCCGGTTCCCATGATGGTTTTCTTTAATTGCATCATGTGTTTGTTAGGGTCCAGTGAAGACGGCAATGTGTGGATGATCTTTACCTTACCTTTTTCTTCCATTCCTTTCAGGTCCCATCCAAAATTAGAAGCATGTGCATATAGTTCCTCTGGAGTTTCTTCAAAGTTAATGATGAGCCCGTTTTCTCCTTTTTTAGCTCCTTCCATGATGAATTGGAGTCCAAGTACGGTTTTGCCCGTACCGGTAGATCCTGCAATAAGGTTGGAGGAACCTTTGAGCAAGCCTCCCCTCAGCATTCCATCAAGCATGGATGTGCCTGTAGAAATGCGTTCTTTGGAAGCAGGTATGGAATGGTCAGCTTGCGCTGTATCCTTAGGATAAACAGATATCCCCTCGGTTCCGATCTCAAATGTATGCTCTCCTTGAATAGATGACATGCCCGTTACTTTCATTAATTCGATATATCGCCTGGTAATATGTGTGTCAAAACTTTGTGAGAGGTATATTATATTGTCTACTATGTCGCTGATAACATTGCTCTTTACAGCGGCTGGTTCTAGGGTACCTGTAAAGCAGACCACTGCATTCCATTCGTTGAGTGCAGCGTTAAGGGAATACATGAACCTTCGCCTTTCAGCCTCCGGAAATCCGAATCCGATAGGTGTGACAGGATCTATCAATATCCTGTCAGGTTTAAGTGAGCTTACGATATTCCCCAGTTCTACAAGCATAGTGAGCGGGTCTCTTTCCACACTGCTGACATTAAAGGTACGGATGTTTATATCCTCTTCAAAGAAACTGAACCTTGCAAGTATCTGTCGTATCAATGCTTCAGGTTTAGATGAAATAGCTACGTACAGCACCTTCTCTCCTTTTTTTGCTGCAGCGCACAGGCTCTGTATTCCAAGGGTCGTTCTTCCTGTCCCAGGTGTTCCTGCAATGAATGTGGTCGAGGGGCTAAGGACCCCTCCACCAAGGATCTCGTCCAATCCCTCTATTCCGGTAGACACGATTTCCAAAACAACATCCTCGTCAGATTTGAATTTGTTCGCAATATATTATTTATACCCTATAAGTATTTATTTATGCGCATTTATGCATATGAAGCTTCACTTTTCTGTGGTGTCCTAAAACAGCATATGTAAAAGAGCATATGTATTTATATTGATTCGCCATACTTGCGATAAACACCCGGGTGGGTCTATATCATGAAAACAATGAATATCCTTGTTATCAATAACTATGGCCAATTCTGTCATCTCATCCACCGTACTATCCGGGACCTGGATATGGATACGAGCATGATCTCCAATACATCTTCCGTGGAAGATATCCTGTCAAAAGGACCGGACGGACTGATACTCAGTGGAGGTCCGACTCTGGAAAGGGCAGGCAATTGTGAGCAGTATATAAGGGAGATCGATCTTCCTATTCTTGGAATATGTCTGGGGCATCAGGTGATGGCCAGAACATTTGGCGGAGAGATCGGTCCGGGTAAATTCGGGGGATATGCCGAGGTTGAGGTCGAGATCCTTGAGGAAGACAACATCTTGCAAGGAATGGCTCCTAAGACATCTGTGTGGGCATCACACGCTGATGAAGTAAAAACTTTGCCTGAAGGTTTTGCATGGCTGGCAAGGTCAGAAATTTGCGAAATAGAAGCCATGAAGCATGAAACCAGGCCACTCTATGGGGTACAGTGGCACCCGGAAGTTGTCCACACGGAAAAAGGTAAGGACCTTTTCTTAAATTTTTTTAAGGTATGTGAGGATCATTGATCACATACCTATTTTATTTTACATGCCGAATTTCTTCATCATTTTCTGCATGTTGAATTTACCGCCACGCAAACCTTTCATGGTATTCTGCATCGTCTTATAGTATTTCAACAATTCTCTTACATCATCAGGACTGCATCCTGATCCTATGGAGATACGCTTTATCCTGGCACTTCCTATCAGGCGTGGATTAAGCATTTCTTCCTCAGTCATGGAGTCCATTACCACACGGTACCGTGTAAGTTTCTCCCCTGTCACCTGGTACGCTTCCTCAGGCACCTTCACACCCATGCCCCCCAGAGGCAGCATCTGCATGATCTGTTTCATTGGGCCCATTTTGTTGAGAGTTTCCAGTTGCTTGTACATGTCCTTGAGAGTAAAGCGTCCTCTCATCATGGCTTCCATGTCAAGTTCCTCTTCCATCAGGTTTTCCTGGGCTTTCTCTATGAGTCCCTTTATATCTCCCATTCCAAGTAATTTGGATATGAACCTGTCAGGTTCGAACTTCTCCAGATCATCGGGTGTTTCTCCGACACCGATGAACGCGATGGAAGAATTAGTTTCAGACACTGCAGATATGGCCCCTCCACCCTTTGCGGTACCATCCAGTTTAGATATGACAACTCCTGATATGCCTATGGAATCATTGAACGCTCTGGCCTGTTCACTTGCCTGCTGGCCGATAGCACCATCAAGTACAAGCAGTTTGTAGTCCGGATGTGCAATTGCATGGATCTGCTCCATTTCCTCGATGAGGTCCTTTTCCAGAGAGTGGCGTCCTGCAGTGTCTATTATGATCACATCGTACTTTTCAACTTCCTTAAGACCTCTCTCTACGATCCCCACTGCATCGGGGTTGCCTTCCTCTCCGTAAAATGTAACGTTAAGTTTGCCACAAAGGGTATTCAACTGCTGGTATGCACCGGGCCTGAACGTATCTGCACATATAACCGCAGGTCTTAGACCCTTACGCTGAAAATACCTTGCAAGTTTTGATGTGGTGGTGGTCTTGCCGCTACCCTGAAGACCGATCATCATGATCTTCTGTGGTTTCAGGGGAATGTCGGTACCCTTACCGATGATGTTGATGAGTTCCTGATAGACGATCCTTATCACATGCTCCCGTGGGTTCATGCCTGAAGGCACATCTTCCTTCATAGCACGTTCCTTGATATGGTTCGACATCTTCATGACAAGCTTGACGTTAACGTCAGCCTGCAGCATTGCTCTCTGGATGTCCTTTACCACTTCATTGACCGTGTGTTCGTCTATCCTCCCGGATTTGACGAGCTTCTTAAGTGCATCCTGTAAGGAGCTTCCGAGTTTTTCCATTACCATTTAAGGATCGCCCTGTTCAGTTCTTTTTCATTATTAAAGGGTTGCCTTTATTTAATTATATTGCAGGAAAGCTGTACTTACGTCAGCCCAGTTCTCTTCTTCAAGTAATGGACAGTGATCGGTAATTATATCGCCTTCTACAGCTATGAGTTGTCTGATGCTATCCGGAGGACAAAATTGACTGTGGCAATAGTTCAAATACGTCGAACATGAGCGAAAGATCGTTTTTCTCCAGTCCTTTTCACTTTGACCCAAATCAGAGGACAGTATATAAGTTGTATTTTAAAATCCCACTTAATCTCTGCAGTGCAGGGGAAACATGTTTACAACACTCGTTTTTGGGCAAGGTATATATTAGTATAAGGTGTAATTTACATTTGAAAGGCCACAAATACGGGGGTTTAGAAAGTGGGCTATTCTATATCAACAGGTGTGCTATTAGTATAATTTTTTTCAGCCATTCTGGTAGAATTCAACACAAGCTTCTCTGTTATTTGTGTAGAAGGTGGTTTGAATGCAATTCAAGTTAAATAGATCATACAGATATGTTGGTATTGCTTTTATGTTTGTATTTATGTTGCTGAGCATGAGCAATTCAACAATTGCAGAAGAGGTCAACGTGACACTTGTAGGCACTTATAATACTGCCGGTGTTGCATCTGATGTTGTTGTCCAGGACAATTATGCTTACATAGCTAACTATAATGCTGGTCTTGTGATCATGAACGTCACTGACCCTGGTTCATCAACAATTTCAAGCAATTATGATACTGCTGGTTATGCAAATGGTGTTGCCGTATCAGGCAATTATGCTTACGTGGCAGATGATGAGAACGGTCTTGTGATCGTGGATATCAGTGATCCTTTGTCTCCAGAGCTTGCAGGAAGTTATAATACTTCCGGATATGCACGGAATGTTGCAATATCAGGTAATTATGCTTATGTAGCCGATCTGGATAACGGTCTTGTGATCATTGATGTTACAGATCCATCTGCACCAAGCATTTTAGAAAGATATGATGCTGGCAGCTATGTATGGGATGTTGCTGTATCAGGCAATTATGCCTGTTTAGCCGCCGGTATCAACGGTCTTGTGATCTTAAATATCACAGATCCTTCAGTACCAACAGTTGAGGGCATCTATGACACTGATCCTGCTTACAAGATTGCAGTTTCTGGCACGTATGCATATCTAGCTGATGACACCTACGGTCTTGTGATCGTGGATATCAGTGATCTGTCTTCTCCAACAGAGGTGGGTTTCTACAATACTACTGGTGCTGATACAAAGGATATTGCTGTCTCGGAAACTCATGTCTATATACTTGATAGGGATGCTGGTCTTTTCATTGTGGATATAAGTGTCCCCGCTGAGCCAACACTTGCAGGAAGTTATGATACGGCCGGTTCTGCATGGGGAATTGCTGTTTCTGGCAATTATGTCTATGTAGCAGATGGTTGGAATGGTCTTGTCATTTTGCAGGTTGATAGTGGACAGGTCTCTGTTGCTAACAGTGTAGGTGTATACAACAACGAAGGCACTTGGGCACTCTGGAACACTGAAACCAATGCTGCAGATATTATTGGGTTTGGCTGGGCAGGTACTGAGCCCATTGTAGGTGATTGGGACGGAGATGGAATTACCGAGGTTGGTATATACAACAGAGATGGTAATAATCTCCTTATCCAGACAGATTCTGGCTTTGATGTCATTGGTCTGGGATGGTCAGGAGTTACACCAGTAGTTGGAGACTGGAATGGCGATGGCTCGGACGAGGTCGGAGTATACAACAATGAAGGTACCTGGGCTCTGTGGAACACCACTACCAGTTCCGCTGATATCGTGGGATTTGGCTGGGCAGGTACTGAGCCCATTGTAGGTGATTGGGACGGAGATGGAATTACCGAGGTTGGCATATACAATAGAAACGGTAATAATTTCCTTCTCCAGACAGATCCTGGCTTTGATGTTATCGGTCTTGGCTGGGAAGATGTAACATCTGTTGTTGGAGACTGGAATGGTGATGGTGCAGATGAAGTCGGTGTTTACGACAACAATGGC
>JAHFZE010000218.1 GCA_020854785.1 Methanomethylovorans sp. | reverse complement strand
TCTGCAGTTGAATCCATGACCTCTACATCAGAAACCCCGAAATCCCGGGTAAACACATGATCCAGTTCCACATAAGCAACATGAAAAACTCCATATTCTGCATTAATAGAAGCAGCATTCTCAAGAGCACTCCTGAAGTTCGATATCATGTCTTGGTGATCATGGCCCCCGAACAGGAAAAACTTCTCATTATCATCCATATCACCATTGAAAGCTTTTTCATCCGCCCATGCACGGTGCCTCCCCATCCAGTAAGGTAAATGTACACCTTCAACTATCCCGGAAGGAAAAGCCATAAGAGGGCTATGGTCAATGAAAAGCTCTACACCGTCCAGTCCATGAGACCTCACAAAAGACTTAACCTTGTTCCAGTCATTTTCAAAACGAGATAGATCACTCTCATGAAGCGAGAAGTTCATTAATTCCTTTATGTTAAAACCTCACAATGCTGTCTGATCACCATTCTTCACCATCCAGGCTGTCATAAAAACCAGGCTATCGATAATGCTGTCATAATCGTTTAACAAGTTCTCGGGAGGCTTTTGGCTGCTTTGCAATATGTCCGGTAGCTGCCTGATGAGAGCAAGAGCCACTGTCCGGGCTGAAGTTTCTGGCAGCAAGCCCCAGGAAACCTCATCAACCATATGTGTTATTACAGAGGTGGTTGCCACCAGCGACGGATTAAGAGCAAATTCCCTCAAATCTTTCAGGAAACGCATTTTACGGTTCTCACCTGCCATGTGGGAAGCCACTTTCCAGTAATATGCTTCATCCACTCCGAAACGTTCCAGCCTTAACAGCATATTACGCTGGGAGATCGGTGTAAGTTCCGACTGCCTCTCAAGCGCTTTCTTGGTAGCATCTATCACACATTTCCCTATCATTTCCCCAAGCTTGGAATGTTTTCCTGCATCTGTAAGCTTCAGAGAACTTGTCATATCGCTGATAACAGCGATCATATCCGTGCCTGAGCCTGTAGCTATGCCCTGGGAATATCTGCTTGGGACCATTAGCTCCTGCAGAGCTACTGTCTTTGCTTCAGTGGCAGTCATAATGACACGAGACAACGCATATTCAGGCAGGTTCGCATTTATTACAATAATAGTATTGATAGTTCCGTTTATGGGAAAATGGTTTCCATCCTCCTGATAATATGAAGCCGGATCCCCTGCTCTTCCCCCATTTATTTCAACACCTCCAGTTACTATTGCCGTGACCTCAAGACCCCTGAAACCCTTACTGACCATAGCAACGTTGTTCATATTCGCAGCTGTCAGCATACCAGAGCTTTTTAATGGATCGAATCCCAATTTCGAAGCAAGCAGGCAAAGGTAAGCAGATACATCTCCTCCTTCCAGTTCCTCTCCTTTTTTTACTCCACGGGGAATCTGGTTATTGATAATGCATTCAAGGTCTTCGCGATAACCTCCGTTAAACCATGAAGTGGTAAGAGTACTTCTCCCAGCGGGAAGCTTCACTACTATAGAACAACCCCGTCTGTATACCTTTTCCCCAGCAGGAAGTTCTAATAACATCTGCAGAGCAGCCTCTTCCTCACCATTAAGATTTTCTGAATTTTTTTTTTCAGGAGAGCATGTACTGTGCATGGTTACCCACCTTACAAAATAAAATACGCCTCTTACTGTTCCTGAAAATACATCTGCATATCTGGACAGCAAAAAGACCTGTGCAAAAGTTGTGACTATTCCCTATAAATAGATAGTGCATGAGAATCTAAAGCAATAAGACAACAGTTACAAAAAGTTAATCTTTCTGTAAAGTCCAGTAATAAAGAAAATGAGGAGAAAAGAAGGAAATTAAGAGAAATGGACTGGGTATGTAGTTTACAGATATTTCCAATATCCTATCTGATCTGATAGCATGTTCAAAACTCTCCATGTCCCACTGATAATTTTTCAGGAACGTACACCTGCAGTTTACGAAGATACAGGTACACCCATCCAAATGTCATGATGGAACCTAATATGTTCCCAAAGACCAATCCCCACCAGACACCTGTAAGTCCCATCCCCAGGTAATAAGAGAACAGGAAGGCAAAAAGAGGCGTCATTATAAGTGAACGAATGATAGTGGCAATAAGAGAACTTGTACCTTTACCAGTACCCTGGAACAAAGATGAAGAAAGCAATCCCATAGCTGTCGTGGGATAGAAAAGGAACGCTATCTTAAGGAAGGAGGTTATGTCCTCAGTTATATGAACAGATGATTCCGCCTGCGTAAAAACTGCAGCAATATAAGGTGCCAGATAGAAGGTAAATATAGCAATGCCAGTTTCGATGATAATTCCCAGTTTTATTGAATATAGAAGTAGCGGCATGAGTTTTTTGTAGGCGCGTCCCCCATATACAAAACCTGACACAGTCATTACTGCTGTTCCAATACCTACCAGAGGTGCTATAGCTATCATTACTACACGCCACCCCACAGCATAGACAGCAACACCATCCGTATTATTCACTGCGATGATAACCAGGTTCATAATGACCATGGTAAATGCCATAGATAATTGCTGCATAGCTGATGGTAAGCCTACCTTGGAGATCTCCTTGATGATACCAATATCCGGACTGAAATCACGGAATTTAAAAGAAACGTATGTGTCGTTTTTCAGGAACAACCATTTGAAGATCATAGCTGCGGTTATGCCCAATGAGAGTACAGTTGCCCAGGCCGCTCCTTTGATGCCTAGACCAAAAGTGTAAATGAACAGAGGATCTAATATAATGTTGAGCACAGCTCCGAATATCATTGCATACATAGAACGTTTGGCATCACCTTCGCTTCGCAATATGGCGCTGGCCACATTAGTAAAGAAAATGAGAATACCTCCTGCAAATATTATGCGTCCGTAGTCCATGGAAAGACCTACTGTCTTACCGGCTCCTGCAGCCAGAAAGATAGGCTCTGCAAAAATAAATAGCGGCGCACTGATCAGAAATGTAAGCAATAGCATGAGGACCATGGTATGCACTGCAACATTGTCAGCAGCCCTCTTGTCTCTGGCACCCAGTTTTCTGGATATGGCCGACCCTCCTCCCAGGCCAAGTCCTGTGGAAAGTGCGATCATGGCCATGAAGAAAGGAAACACAAAACCAATAGCT
>JAHFZE010000223.1 GCA_020854785.1 Methanomethylovorans sp. | reverse complement strand
ATAAGTCAGCATGATTAGAACTTTGCCAAAGAGATAAAAGAATACCTTTTCAGCGATGAGGCAGATATAGCAAGCCTTGTAGAATTAATTCTTTTTTCCATTGCATGCGGTCGTTGATCGCATGGGTTTTTGCTCAAAAATGCTTTCATGCATCATTTATACTTCCCGTATGCATTTTTCCAGGTATCGGCTATTTTGATGAATTCATCATAACCGTTCTGTCTGATGAATTCTGTCGCCTGCCTGTATTTGGTATACTTGTATCCTTGTTTGCCATGGAACTCATTGATGGTCTGGCATTTCTCAATTTCCGGGCAATCCGCACAGGAATTATAGTTCCTGCTGATGCAACAGACCTTGATCCTGCATTTGGCCTTGCTGAGATCGCGCTCTTTATTTTCATATCCGAGCTTACATCCCTTGCACATTTGCTCCTTCAATGCCTTGCATGTTCCACAATACGCGCCACAGCAGCCTATTTGCATTGTCGACATGTGTTCAACCACTTAGATTCAGCTACTTACACTTAGGCGGGAATATGTTTTAAACATCTCTACTAAAACTTAACTACTTACAAGATGCATCTATAGTAAAATTGTACGGGGTCATTTCACATGCTATTCGGATTTGGTAAGCCAGATGTTAAAGACATGGAAAAGAAAAACGACGTTGATGGTCTCATCAAAGCACTGGGATATGAAAAAGATGTGCAGGTGCGCAGAGAAGCAGCATATACTCTGGGAAAGATCGGCACTCCCAGTGCTGTTGATCCTCTCATAAAAGCCCTGGAAGATCCTGATAGCTATGTCCGCCGTCAGGCTGCCGATGCACTGGGAAATATTGGAGATACAAAGGCAGTTGCCTCCCTTAATAAAACCTTGCATGATCCCAATAAATATGTTTGCCAGGGAGCTGCAGATGCATTAAAAATGATAGAGGAAAAGAAGGGTATGAAGTGAATGTAAGCTATTATTCTCTTTTTGGAGAATTTAACAGATAACTACTTTTATGATAAGAAAGCCTTACAATGACCTTGTTCCTGTATCTTGTTTTCAGCTTTTGATCAGTTCTGCTATCTCATCGTTCCTCTTTCCTTATGCATATATTATCGATTTTAATTATAGGAATTAGGCTTATGGATATCTTTGAGGGCAACTCAAAGTAAAATGATGAAAAATCTCTCTCATATCATGACAAAACGGTAACTTTAAAATCTATTTATTACATCTTATATTTTTAAAAACTAATAACAAATTTTACATTGGGGTGCTGCAAACCTTTTGCAACTTTAAGGTAAAAAGCAGGTAAAATGCTTTATAATGGTTAATGAAGCTTTAAAGGGTTCTAATTCTATAATATATCCTTAATTATGCTCAAAAATTAAATTTTAACAGGTTTATAGGGCTTTTCATATATTTGAATCTATACTCAATCCCTGAAACTGTCCCCATAGGTTGAAGATCCCTTTTATCCTTATAATTATCCATTTTAAATATGCCAGTAATGTACTTTTAGTTAAAAATAAGGAGTAAAAAGACATTTTATGTTTTTAAAAGGTATATTTTATCTTTAAATACTTAAAAAGCTCGAAAAACACTCAATTTAACTAATTTAAGGTGTTATATGCCTTTAAGCTGGTAAGTATGTTTATATATCTCAAATCTAATGCGAATTTATGCCAAAAACGGTTGTTGGCAATTGAATAGAGAATGATCAGCATAACAAATATTGTCTTGAGAGCTCTGTTCCAAAAATCACATGATATGGTCTCTTAACAAGATCTAGAATATCGTTGGCCTTGAGGTAAACCAGATGTCTTTCATGGACTGGATCCTCTGTTTTGAACAGAGGAACAGGATCGCCTCAAAATCGCAGGCTCTGAGATGTCGAACAATGAATGATCAAATATAGGTTTCATTGCTGTGTCCATCATGATCATGGACCGTTTGTTCACAGCTGGATCCTTTTCTACTCAAGCCCAACATCTTGAATAAAATAATTCGAATCAAGCAGAGTATCAGGATCATTTAAAACAAATACAAAGAGGTGTACAAATATGGTTAATAATATACGTTTTAACATTTTTGAAAGATTTAGTGCCCATAGGTGGTCTAAATCCCGTCATGTATTGCTGATAGCTTTATGGCTGAGCAGCTCCTTCTTCTCACTAGCAACTACCTTCTCTATTAAAGATAATTTTTTTAAAATTAAAGACAACACCACATTTAAAAAAATACCTGTTTTCATTCTTGGATTATCTTTTTGTTTCCTGTGTTTTTCAATAGTCGGATCCGGTCTATCCTCAGCAGCAACTGTGTATGTTGCTGCAGATGGAAGTGGCGACTATAATTGTGACGGAACCAACGATCATATTGAAATAAATAAAGCACTGGCATATACTAAAAGTATTGGTGGCGGTACTGTGTACCTGAAAGGTCCAAATACCTACTGGATAGCCGGTACTCTCAACATCGGTGCAAACACAAAACTCACAGGCGACTCAACTGCTGAGATAAAACTTGTTCCAAGGGCAGGTTGGTCTAGCGATGTTCCAATTATCCGGGGTGAAACAAGAGCCGGTAATATAGTGATCACAGGCTTTACTATCGATGGCAACAGCGAAAACCAGGGTGTTTCTCTTGGAAGCGGATATTATAACATGATGTATTTTGAGAATTCTGATAACATAGAAGTTTCCCACATGCGTCTTGAATGGGGGTGTGGTGATGGATTGAAGATCAGAAATAGTAAGAATATCAAATTTGTTAATAACGATGTGTATAAACTAGGCCATGATGTTCTATATGCTATTGCATGCAGTAATGTCGAGTTCGCTTACAACACCGTTTTCACGCGAACGAACAGCGCCTGCAGGTATGCAGATGGCAATAGAGACTCTACTATCCATGATAATCTTATCTATTCCTCCATTTCCGGAGATTCTACCGGTCCTGCAATCCAGATAGCTACAACCTCTACTTCGAACGTTGTCTTCGATAATATTGAAATCTACAATAACCGCATCCATACTATCAATGGTGCAGGCGTCTGGATGTCTGCGAACTACCAGGACAATGTCATCCATGCTAAGAATGTACATATTCACCATAATATCTTTACTAATGTCGGCCAATACAAAACAAACACTGGATACAGTAATGCTGCTATCACTTTGGGTGACTTTGATAATACCATTATCGAGAACAACGTTTTTGATGATGGCGGGCACGCAGCTGTGAAGTGGTATCTGCGTCCGGACCGACGTCAGCAACAGACGCAATTTACAACTTATGTACGGAACAACATCATAATGAACTGCGATGGCGTTTCATCAGTTACCGGGTCTGGTGTGGGAATATGGAATACCAATCCAACGTACTCCAGATTTGTTGTTCAGAACAATAATTTCTACAACAATAAAAATGGAGACACATATGGTGGAAGTATAACAATGACCAACAATCTCCATGTTGAGCCACAGTGTGCAGATTCAACGAATTCTAACGTGAACTCTCGTGACTACCATCTCAAGAGCACGGCAGGTCGTTATTCAAATGGTAGGTGGGTAACTGATCCAGTTTCCAGCTCACTGATCGACGCAGGATATTCCGGATCTGCGTACAGCAATGAACCCTCTCCAAACGGTGGGGTCATCAATATCGGTAGGTATGGGGACACTGCCCAGGCATCCAAGAGTGGTTCAACGGTTCCCAATCAGATAGATGCTCTTCCTGTCGCCAATGCCGGTGCCGATCAAACCGTAACTGTAGGTTCTGCTGTCATTTTCAATGGCGTTTCTTCCACGGATGATAATGGTATAGCTTCTTATTCCTGGGACTTCGATGCCTCTAACGGTATCACCACTGAAGCTACCGGAGCTACTGCCACGAAGACATTTAATGCAGCAGAGACCTATGTTGTGACCCTTACCGTCACCGACACGGCCGGTCAGACAGCCACGGACACAGTAACTGTAGTTGTAGTTGCCAGCGGCACAACAACGCCCACAGGTCCAGGCACATCAACTTCAGACTCTGTGTCATATTCCGCTACTTATGACAATAGGCTGATCGAGTCATATCCAGGCAATGTCTATTCAAGTTTAGCTTACCTTGATATTGGCAGAAGCTCAACTCGCTGCAGGGACCTAATGATGTTCGATCTTAGCGGTTACAGCACAACAGACACAATATCTAAGGCGACTCTATCCCTGTATTGGTATTACCCGTCTGATAAGACACGAGCTTCTGATACCGTGGTCGAGGTCTACCGCCCGGTTGAGTGGGACCCGCAGTATGTCAACTGGAATAACCGTGCTTCTGGTACTCCCTGGAGCACAGCAGGAGGTAACTGGTACGATAAGAATGGCGTTGCTCAGGGCAGCACACCGTATGCATCCCTTACGTTCCCTGCCAGTAAGCTGGCTGATAACCAATATTATGAACTGGATGTCACGCAGCTCGTTCAGGAGTACATAAGCGGAAAGAGCAAGAACACTGGTTTCTTCCTCAAGGCAAAGACAGAGAGCGGAGATTACATTTCGTTCTACAGCTCTGACTCATCAGTTCCTACCAGAAGGCCTATGTTAACCATAACTTAAAAAGGATGAGAAGAACAGTGTTCTGGAGCGGAAACCATTTCGCTCCATATTTTTCTATATTTTCTAAGTATTTGCAGCAAGCTTTAAGAACGAAACTACTAGATACTCTTCATGGTATCTTTTGAGATCATGGAGGAGTAGAATGGCAAACGAAACTAACAATACAATGTATATTATCCTTGTTGTGCTTGCAATAGCTGTGGCATTGATGGCAGCGATCATATACGCTGGTTCAGTATCTTCTTCAGGTCAGAATGGTGAACATACTATTTCCATTTCTGGCTCTGCTGAAAAAAAGCTGATCCCCGATACAGCTTCATTAAGCATAGGGGTAGTTGTGCAATCGCCTACTGCGAATGAAGCATCGACCAGAAATGCAGCTTTGATGAGTTCTGTTATTGGAGAACTTAAAAATATAGGACTAGAGGATAACGAAATGAAGACATCCTATGTTTCAATTCAACCAGTATACGATTATACAGGTACTCCCACCATAGTGGCCTATTCTGCTTCCAATACGGTGCAGGTCACTACACAGATGCTGGACAATGTGAGTGCCATTATCGACAGATCAACAGCAGCAGGCGCAAACCAGATTGGAGGCATAACGTTTTCTGTATCT
>JAHFZE010000105.1 GCA_020854785.1 Methanomethylovorans sp. | reverse complement strand
TATCTTCAAGGCTGAAAAACCTGCGGAGAGGTATAAAGAGATCCTACCTGAGAACACACCGCAGAAAAAGATCGTAGCAGGTGAGATAGGTGTTACTAACCAGGCAGCTAAGCGTATGGGAATGGTAGGTGTTAAAACAAAGGACGATGATCTGTTCGGACCCACCGGAGAGAAGTTCATAAGTACAAATATCATAGGGCGTATCCTTGATATAGAGAAGCTCCAGCATTTCAGGGAAGGGGATAAGATCTATGTTATCGAACGCAATAGGGAGGGGGCTCATGAATAATGAGGAAGATATTATCACCAAGATCGTGGTCATAAGTTCTGACAGCGTTCTGCCCATAGACGCAGCAATGAAAGTATATGAATCAGAAAACGCTATAACGATCAAAGAGACATGTTTTGGGACAATGGTTACCGGCCCCAGGGCTGCTGTGGACCGGGTTGTAGCTGAACTGAGAAATATGGACCGGAATCACATATTTGTGAAAGAGCGTGGATTTCATCCTGGAGACGAAAGGAGATGCCGGGCCGTAAGGGGTGGTGGGCCCAGACCAGGCTTCCATTACCTAAGGGAAGAAGTACAGATGCTGCCCATGATCGGAAAGGCACTTGATGCTTATGACCAACATGTTCCACCAGCGGAAATACACCGTACAGATAAAATTGACGTAAAGAAGCTGAAGGATATCATTGAATCTAATTTATGAGGCAATATAATGGCAAAAGTGATCATTTATCCTATCAACAGCCTGATACTTTCTGATCTTGTAGAGCGTTTTGGCCATAAGCCCCTTGCAATGATGGAAAAGATCAAAGATAAAGTAAACACTGTAGGAGTAGACTCTCCACCTCTTAATATAACAGCTGAAGAGCCTAAAAAAGGTCTGAAGTATGCAGCTGTGGAAGTGCCCGCAGGCGTCAGGGGAAGGATGTCCATAGTAGGTCCGATGATAGATGAGGCAGAAGCTGCTGTCATAGTGAATGAAGCATCCATGGCCTTTGGATGCATGGGATGTGCCAGGACTAACGAGCTTACTAAATATCTGATACGCCAAAAAGAGATACCTATCCTTGAAGTAGAATATCCTAGAAGTGAAGAGGAAGGTAAGGAATTTGTATACAAGATAGCCGAATTCCTGAAATCACTGCCAATGGAGAGTAGATCATGAGCAAGGAGAAGCAAGTAAAAGTGGCACTTGTGTCATGCGGTTCGGAATATGCTGGAGTCCAGGGAGAACTGGATAAAGTAACTGCAAGCGTCAATGCTAAACTTATCTTCCCCGAAATAGATATAGCTTCTCTTGATACTATCGGAAGGGATTTTGGAATCGAGGCTGCAAGTCCGGATCTGCGCCTGATGATGGCAAGAGCCCAGGCAGTGGTGGAAGGTATTTCAGATGTTGATGGGGTTTTCATCACATCATGTTTCAGGTGTGCCGAAGCTGCTATTGTAAGGAACGAAGTGAGAAGATACATAAATAAGCATTCGAATATTCCCGTGATCAGTTATTCATTCACAGAAAGAACAACAGCTGCCACTCTTATGACAAGGATGGAAGCTCTTACCACCATTGCAAGAAGGAAACATCTGCTTGCCCGTGAGCATCAGACAGGTCTTACTGCAGGCATAGACTCTGGTTCAACAACTACAAAAGCTGTGATAATGAAAGATGACAAGATAATTGGCCAGGGTTGGGTACCCACTATAAAGGTCATAGATAGCGCTACAGAAGCTTTCAACCATGCACTGGAAGAAGCTGGAGTTAAGGCAGAAGAGATCCAGGCAATTGGAACTACCGGATATGGCAGGTTCCTGATAGGAGAACATTTTAAAGCGCAATTGGTACAGGAAGAGATCACAGTCAACTCCAAGGGTGCAGTGTACCTCGCAAACAAGCAAAAGGGCTCTGCAACCGTTATAGATATCGGTGGGATGGATAACAAGGCCATATCAGTGGAAGATGGGATCCCAGGCATGTTCACAATGGGTGGGATATGTGCAGGTGCTTCCGGGCGTTTTCTGGATATGACGGCAAAGAGGCTCGGTGTAGAGATCACTGAACTGGGTTCACTGGCTGTAAAAGGCATGCAGGAAAAAGTCGATATGAACAGTTATTGCATTGTCTTTGGTATCCAGTCACTTGTGAACTCACTTGCTAAGGGATCAAGACCAGAGGATGTGGCTGCTGCGGCATGCCACAGTGTGGTGGAACAGATCTTTGAGCAGCAATTGCAGGAAGTGGATGTAAAAGAGCCTCTGATCCTTGTGGGTGGCTCTTCACTGATAGAAGGAGTGCCAAAAGCCCTGAGCACTCTGCTAAAAATAGATGTGCTTGTGCCAAAGAACTCTCACCTTATAGGTGCCGTGGGAAGTGCATTGCTGGCATCGGGATTTGTGGAGGAATAAGAATTATGGAGCCTCTGGAGGTCTTCAAGGTAGAGACTAAAATATCTGAAGAGGCCGAAGCTTACAGGTCCATTATCTCAGATGTCATGTCAGAGCTTGCTCTTGCCAATTCCATCGGCAGGATATATGTGATCATAACACCTGAGGAGTCACTGTTCCAGATGGCCATCATTCTGAGGGGAAGCCCTCCGCTGGTAAAAACATCGGACTTTGCAGATGTCGATGTGGGAGCTGTCACCAGGAACGAGATACAGGTAGTTCTGCGGGATGAGAAATACTTACCCGAACTTTTAGAAAAGCTCTGGGCAAAATATGGCCGTGGAAAAGTTATTCAGAAGGATAGGAAGACCATTAATGTAATTGTGGAAGATATGGACACTGAAATAGAGGCCATAAAAGAAATGATCATATTCGATCCAAAGCGCACACTGCTTTCAAGACTTGTGGAAATGGCTATAAGGGCCACCCCTGAAGGGTTCAGGGTACGTTATCATTCACTAAATGATAATGAATTTATTTTTGTAGCATCGGAGGATGCCATGAAACCTGAATGGGTGACGCAGGGACATCAAATGCTTGAACAGATAAAGGGAGGAGTAGATCTTGGCGGCAGTGCTTGAACCTTACATATATGAGGGAGGTATACACAGGCATACGCTCCTATTGGAACTATTGGAAGATCTGGGTGGATACCTCATCCAGAAAACACCGGCTGCCACAGAGGTTACTCTTGTGATGCTCGTACCCAGAGAAGACGTACATCTTATTGAGCAGCTAGCCAAAGACCTGCTTGGGAAGATATCCAAAGCCCCCCTCACAGGGACTGAAATAGCTGTGGTCTCACCTACACTGGCATCTCATCACCTGCCTCATTCCGCCTGCGATATAGCTGAGTTTCTGCGGCGCGGTGGAGCAAATACCACAATGATAGGACTTGCCAGAGGGATGGGGAGAAGAGTTGCACTTTCTGCAGATTATGAAAGGAAACTTATAAATGAGCATGATATTGCCTTGTTCTCTTTTGGAACATTCAGGGATTGTATCATCAATAAGAAGCCAAAGCTCTTTGAAGGTATAAAGGTACCGATTGTTGCTACGGGCGGACCGGACCTTAAGACAGAAGAAGTGCCAGGGGCTGATATGTACATAGGTAACATAGGCAGGGTCGCTCACAGGCTAAGGCACAGCGAAGAGCTGGAAGGTCTGGATGTTATGAGTGAAAAAGTAGGGAATATCGTCGAAAAAATGAGAGAGGATATAGCTAGGGACCCGCTTGCCGTCCTGCCAGCAAGGGTAATGAAGGAGGTGCAGGAACAGATACCAGAGATAGATACTGTATACACGCCTGCGCCTCTCACACTTCAGTTAGATGGGCTGCGCATTAAACTTCCTTATGCTGATTTTCACCAAAAGGTTGAAGATCTGGAGTTGCAGGATAATATCCACCTCAGGGATGTTGCAATCATTACT
>JAHFZE010000293.1 GCA_020854785.1 Methanomethylovorans sp. | reverse complement strand
GACAGAGAACTCATCCTTGAATACATGAGCAGAAAGCAAATGCGCGATTATGTTAGCGTTTCCCTGGTCGTGCAGGCATATTCGGCAAACCCTGCAATGGTATTGGATGCTATAAAGAACGATACTCTCGAGGATATGATCTACCAGAACATTTAAGAAGAGGATATAAATGTCCAACATTCTGCAAACAACATGTGACCTCTTCAGACCTTTCATATCCAGGGACAATGACCGCTACTCTCAGCTTCGATTACAATTACAGCGGGCAAGTATGAAGGTCCTTACTGACGAATACGTTGTACGTGCCTACATATATGCACTTATTTTTGGCATTCTTGCAGCGTTGTTCATATACACAATATCTGAAGGTACCGTCCTGCTAGTTTTCGCTCTGTTGCTGACATCCGATCCCCTCATATACGAGGTCATGCCCCCTTCCTATTGGACCTTGATAGAAACAGTCTTCAGCTTTGTGGTCATAGCGTACATTACCTTCACAACATGTCTGCTTGTCCCAGGGGTCAGAGCAGGGATAAGGATCGGAGTTATCGATCAGTCGCTTTCTCATACCGTTGCCTTTCTATATGCCCTCAGTCATGGAGGAGCCATTACAGTACTGGACATGTTCAGGTCTTTAAGTGAACACAAAGATATATATGGAGCTGCTGCCTCCGAGTTTACCAAAATAGTGAACGATATAGAATATTTCGGAACTGATCTGCTGACAGCATTAAGTAACGCTACGCACAGGTCCCCTTCGGGAGAGCTGCGCGATTTCCTGGAAGGTCTTTCTTCCGTTCTCTCAAGTGGTGGGAATATTGCTGCCTATCTCGGTTCGAAAAGCAAGTATTTCCATGACAATGCAATGAAGCAGCAGCGTATGTTCTTTGAAACGCTGGGTGTTATGGCAGAGGTATACATCTCCACTTTTGTAGCAGGCCCTCTTTTTCTCATGACCATTCTGGTGGTACTTGGCCTTATTAATCCCAGCAGCACAAAGATACTTTACATAATAGTTTATTTGATAATTCCGGTAAGTACTGTTACATATCTGCTGCTGCTTAATTCTCTTACAGGACATGGTAACAAAAGGACCGAGATCTACAAGCTGGAACGATATCTTAAGGAATTCGATGATGTTCCTCTCAGAGAGGGCAATGAAGATGAAAAGAATAAAATAAAACGTATAAAGCGTTATGAGAAGATCAATAAGATAACTTCGCGTCTATTCCATCCAATTAAATGGATGCAGGCAAATCCCAAACACACATTGCTGGTCACTGTGCCCTTAAGTATGGTTTATTTGCACTTTAATCTCAACAGACATATCGATCTTATCAATATAAGGTCGATCTCTGATTTCAATATAGAAGCCCTTGCATCCATAGACGGACAAATATTCAGTGCCATCCTCATAGTTATAGTCCCATATGTGATCTTTTATGAACTATGGCACATGAGGATCACAAGAATAGATGAACAACTTCCGGATTTTTTGAAGAATCTTGCAGGTATGAACGAGTCGGGTATGCTTTTGACCGATGCCATTGGTTTTGCAACACATTTGAAGATCGGTATACTGCATACCGAAGTAAGGAGGATGCACAATGAACTTTCCTGGGGTGCCACTCTTTCCGAAGCACTTAGAAAATTCGAGTATCGTATCCGTACTGAAATGACAACGAAGATCGTATATATTATCATCAAAGCTACGGAAACCACCAGCAACATCATGAACGTACTAACAATCGCAGCAACCGATGCTGAAGTGCAGAAGCAGTTGAAGAAAGAACGAAAATCAGAGATGTTCGTGTATGTGTTCATCATCTATGTTGCCTTTGGAGTGTTCCTGTTCATAGTATATATCCTGGCAGCATATTTCCTTCCATCTATGCCGGTTGCAGGTGCAACTGCAAATATAGGTATGCCACTCATTCAATTAGTGGACCTTGAAGAATATAATGTGCTTCTGTTCCATGCAGCTATGATCCAGGGGCTGTGTTCCGGTCTTGTTGCAGGGAAAATGGAAAGGGGAGAGATAAGTGCCGGATTCAAATATTCGATATTCATGATGCTTACGGCATATCTGGTATTCATGACATTCTTTTAAGGTGTTAGGTATGTACCCAAAAGTAAAAGTCCTGGTAGAAAATTGTGAAGCTGTATCCGAAGTAATAGGGGAGATCCTGCTAACAGGCATAGCTGTCATCGCATTTTCTGTCATAGCTGTTATTCTGCTTTCTCCACAAGGCTCCATAGAAAGACCAGAACTCGATATAGATGGCTGGGTAGATAGTGATACTGATACCATTTGGTTGAGACATGTGGGAGGGGAAAAAGTTCAAGCCGACAATATAAGGATCTTTGTGGACATCAATAATGACCGCTATGAAATAGATCCCGGGGAACTTACAACCTTATACACTAAACCATTATGGGAGCTTGGCGACACTTTCAGTCTGGAAGCTTCAGATCTTTGGGGAGAAGATATAGTGAACACAGATCAGGTATATGTGGTGATGGTACATGTACCTTCAAGCACTATCCTAAAAAGTGGAATGCTCCTTGGCAACGTAATGGGACAGAACAGCGGTGATCATACCACACCTGCAGCGCAGATATTCCCGATCTCTATATGGAATTGTGATGAAGGTACTGGTAGCATACTGCACGATACCAGAGGGAACAATGATGGAACGATATATGGTGCTACCTGGAGTACTGGTATAAAGAACAGTTCGCTGATGTTCAACGGGAACAATAATTATGCAGTGGTCCCACATGACCCATCCCTTGACCTTACAGATGAAATGAGCATCCTGTTCTGGATGAATTGCAGATCAGTGACCGGCACGAATACGGTCATTGGAAAAGGAAGCTATCAGAAAGACAATTTTGATGTATTCGTGGTCCAGAGGGAACTGGTCTTTGAGTGGAATGATAGCAATGTCAATTATGTGCGGACATCTAAAATGAGCCTGTCCAACAATGTGTGGTACATGATAGGGATCACTTTTGACAAAGATGAGATCAGGTTCTATAAGAACGGTCAGTTGATCGAAAGTGCTCCAACCTACGGTGTGAAGTTAAAACCGAATACGAACGATCTGTGGATAGCAAGACAGAACTCCGGCACCTCTAATTTCTATTACAGAGGCAGGCTCGATGAAATTGTCCTGTTCAAGAAAGCTCTCTCAGATGAAGATATCATGGAATATTATACTGCTACGATGCAGCCCTAAGATGGTGGAAAAATGCAAAAGGAATATAACTGGAAATCAGAAGAAGCTGTATCTACAGTTGTGTCTGCCATTCTTCTGCTGGCATTGGTAGTTGCTGTGATCACTTCAATAAACATGCGCTATGTTCCCCAGTGGACAGAAAATGCAGAGCATTTGCATATGCGCAGTGCTACAAAAGATATGTCGCAACTTAAATCCGGGGTGGATCTGATGCTTACGGCCTCTGCTGCAGGTAAAGAGCCATTTTCAGCAGGTATGCCAGTTACCATGGGCGGTGGTGAAATACCATTATTCAATCCCTCGTCCTCAAGTTCCACTTTGTTCCTTAATACGCGGGCCGTCAACATGTATCTTACTACAGAGGTGGGCGGTGTGATCTGG
>JAHFZE010000138.1 GCA_020854785.1 Methanomethylovorans sp. | reverse complement strand
ATATACTCATGTGCAGACACCGCGGCTACTGCACCATCTGCAACTGCAGTTACTACCTGCCAGATAGAGGTATCCCTGCAGTCTCCAGCTGCATAGATGCCTGGGATAGAAGTTTCCAGTTTTTCATTTGTCAATATGAAACCTGAACTATTCTTTTTTACATCTATGAACTCTGTGTTGGGATGAATACCGATGTAAACAAAAACACCATCTACTTGCATCGTATTTGCATCTCCGGTCTTGAGGTTCCTTAGAATTACGTTCTCAACACCAGTCTTTCCCTGTACCTCTTCAGGAACAGTATCCCAGATGATCTCAATGTTCGACTTTCTGGATACTCTTTCCTGTAATATCCTGGAAGCGCGCAGTTTATCTCTTCTGTGTACAAGATATACTTTTTTTACCACATTGGAAAGGATAAGTGCATCCGTAAGTGCAGATTCTCCCCCCCCGACCACCATCACTGTTTTCCCTTTGTAGAAAGGTGCATCACACGTAGCACAATATGAAACACCCTTACCCATAAACTCCTTCTCACCCGGAATTCCAAGTTTCTTTGGATTGGCACCAGTGGCAATGATAACAGCTTTTGATCCAAGGTTCCCGCTATCTGTCACCACCAGCTTCTTGCCATCCTCAGAGATGATCGAAGATACCTGTGCAGACTCGATCTTCACTCCTACGGTCTCTGCATGTTCTTTGAACCGCTGCATGAGCTCAGGTCCAGATATGGCTGTGAAACCGGTATAATTCTCTATTATATCCGTTGCTGCTATCTGGCCTGGAAGCACGTTCTTCTCAAGCACTACAGTGTCCAGACCGTATCTTACTGCATATATACCGGCGGTAAGCCCTGCAGGCCCCCCGCCTATTATGATCAGGTCATACATATCCATAGCCTAATCTTTGATCAAACTGGTCTTTCCAGAGTCTTGCTTGCCTTGTCTTTATCAGGCACTCCCACAAATACGATCTCATCATCGATGATGGTAGTGGGAACAGAAACAATGGAGAACTTCTCGACAAGCTTTTCACCTTCTGGAGAGTCATAATCTACCTCAGCATATTCAAAATCAAATTTTTCCTTAAGCTCTCTCCAGAGTTTCTTTGCTGTTGGACAAAAATGACACCATTGGGCAGTAACAAGTGTGACTTTAACCATTATTCACCACTCCATTTTATTTATATCGTAATCTATTATCTTATCCCTATATGAAATTAGTGTTCGTCATACATCAATACATACCAATGACCATAAAATATTAATCAGAACATATTAATATTAATATGAAAAATTAACCAATGGTGTAATTTATGGGACGCTATTCAATAAAGGAATTCGTAGAGAACACAGGACAAAGAGACCTTGGACAAGGAAAGTTCGAGTTGGAACGTGACCGTCTGCTTGAAGTGAATCTCGATGGCAGAGTGTGGATAAAGAAAGGTACTATGGTTGCCTATAATGGCGATATCAGATTCACAAGGGAAGGTGTTCTTGAACACGGTCTTGGAAAACTTGTAAAGAAAGCTGTTACAGGAGAAGGACTAAGCCTTACTAGAGCAGAAGGGAAAGGCAAGCTATACCTGGCAGATATCGGAAAAAAGGTAACCATACTTGAACTGGATGGACAATCCATTTATGTAAATGGTAACGACGTGCTTGCATTTGAGGAAAGCGTCCAGTGGGATATCAAAATGATGAAAAAGGTAGCAGGGTTCATGTCAGGCGGCCTTTTCAACGTGCTGCTTGAGGGTAAAGGTATGGTTGCCATCACCACACATTACGATCCGCTCACACTGCAAGTTACAAAAGATAGACCTGTATTCACAGACCCTAACGCCACTGTTGCATGGTCAGGTAACCTGCAACCCGATCTGCGCACAGACATATCCCTGAAGACATTAGTTGGCAGATCTAGCGGGGAAAGCCTCCAGATGGCCTTTACAGGAGAAGGTTTTGTGGTGATACAACCTTATGAGGAGGTATATTTAGCCACGGTCCAGACATGATATCAACCTTTGGTGATACAGTCGTAGTCAATATCAGCTCTGACCATTCCCGGGATGGAACCCCACATCCCCATATATCCCCCCTGTATCACTACTGCTCCATTTATACCGGGAACATATTTCACAACATCAAATGCTTTTTCAACAGCTTCTTTCCCTACGTATGTTGCATTACCAAGAGCTGTGGCTGCAGCATCGGCCAAAGAAGCATCATCCGAGAAAATAATAGCAGCATCTGCCATCCCGAAACTAATAGATGGACCTACAGTACCTGAAGAAGTGCAGATCCCCGTGATATGCTCATGGACCGGTAACCTGAAAGCCAGATCCTTTATGGGAGAGGAACCTGCATAGACACCTATGGTAACAGGCCTATCGTTGATCAGTGCGATGTCTCCTCCATTGTCAACAATTGCAAAAGTAGCTCCGGCAACTACCATAGATTCAACAGCCATTGCTGCTATAGTACCTGCAACAGCACTCATGGGACCGATGCCCATAGAGTTACCTGCAAGGATCATTCTTTTCACAACTTCCGGTACATTTTCCTGGATAACATAGGGCTCCAGAGTTGATCTGAAAAATGGGTCAAAGGCAATGAACCTCTCCAGGATTGCACGGTTATGACGGATCGATTCTTTTGCCCTTGTAATATGAGATGCCCGGTCTGCCACGATCGTGACAATTGTTTCCTTGATCTGAAAATGTTCTTTCATTCATGTACCTTTCTGAGAAACCCTTTCAAAGGACTTCATACATCCAGAGAAAGCGCATCATGCGGACACATTTCTATACAGGTTCCACACTGGATACACTTTGTCGTGTCCACTGTCAGATTCCATTCCTTATCCATCGAGAATACCTTTGTGGGACAGACTGAGATACAGGCACCGCACTCTACACACTCATCCTCGTCCCAGTTAATTGGAGTGTCAAGTTTAAGTACTTCCGCTCCTCTGGAAACCAAAGCATGCTTGATCATCCGGTATTCAGTATCTTTTATGTCGGCAACAATCTCACCAGCCGCTGAATCGAAATGTGCCTGTGCAATGTTAAGAGGAATACCTGTTTCAAGTATAGCCTCGGCCAAGATCGGTTTAGTGACAATGTCCTGGTTAATGATGATCCTTATCTTCATTTCAGTTCCTCCTGGCAAAAAGCATACTGATATCATCGCTGGTGATGATGCCTATGACATGATTTTGCTCATCCACTACAGGCATTGCCGATACTCCATGTTGCTCAAGCCTTCTGGCTGCAATGGTCACCTGCTCGCTATCCGTAGCAGTTATGACTTTCCGGGTCATGATATTCTCCACAAGATCAAATGTGTTCTGTGCAACAGCCTTTGAGATATCCCATGCAGTGACTATGCCTACCAGATTATTGTTTTCGGTGACTACAGGCAAATGATTAAAAGAAACATCCATGATCTTTTTGGCAGCTTCATATACACTGGCGTTCTTGTGGATGGTCATCACATTCCTAGCCATGATATCTTTTACCATGGGGGTTCCCCTTGTTTGTTTCATGGGCTTGGAAACAGTATCTGAAGGCAAGTTCTCTGCAGTCTGCGCAAGGAAGAACTCTCCATGAGAGATCCAATCTTTCAAAATGCATGCTATCTGTCTGGAGCGCTTGAAACTGGAGAGCGAAGAAGTCGCAACCTCCCGTCCTTTGATTTCAATAGAACCGGACCTTAGCTCTTCATATGTTACCTGTCTCATCACAGGCCTGTCACGACT
>JAHFZE010000166.1 GCA_020854785.1 Methanomethylovorans sp. | reverse complement strand
TTTTATATAGTTCCATATTGACCGGAAGGTATACGGCATCAGGACATAGCTTATAAGCTTTGGATATGGGCATTGCTGAATGTATACCATATTTGCGGGCTTCATAGGAGCAGGTACTCACTACTCCTCTTCCGTTACCATTTTTAGGGTCAGAGCCCACTATGACCGCTTTTCCCTTCAGTTCAGGTGCTTCTCTTGTTTCCACTGAAGAATAAAAACTGTCCATGTCAATATGCAGTGTTATACGTGTTTGCTCTGTGCTCATTTATAATCTCATATATAATTAAGGGATTATAATTACTGACCCATGCGGGGTGAAAGTAATCTATTGGAATATCCTTCTTTCCGGTGTATTGAAATAACATCATCTGCTTATCTATCAGAGAAGGGGACCCCAATGTACGTGTATATTGCTATTATAGCTTATTTTGTTGTATTGTTCCTCACATTGAGGGATATAAGGATCTTCAGGCGTACGAGGATCATCTCGTACAGAAAGGGCGCCTTGAAAGGCATCATCTCCTCTTTTGTAATGCTTGTAGGTGTGATCCTAACACTATTGAACCCGGAATTAGGCATGTTGGTTGTGTTCATTGGTCTTTATGTCAACCGCAAGGGCCAAAGAGAGATCGTTTTCAGGCAGGCTAATGCTTTTGACAGGCTGCTTGGAAAGACTGATATATGATGTTGTAAATTTACACTTTTGTCCTGTATACCGCTATTGAGGAATGCAGGATATGATTAGATGTATCTTTCATTCCAAAAGTTATAAATGCATGAGTAGTTATAAGCGGTACAAATTCCACTCTTGCGAGTTCATGATATTATACTTGTAATAAATGGAGAATCATATATGGGAAATATAAGACAGAACAATATCAAGACAATTTCACTTCGCCTCATTGACGCCCACGGTGACGTTTTCACAAAGGACTTTGATACTAACAAGCACCTTGTCACACAATATACAACTATTGAAAGCAAGGTCATAAGGAACCGTGTGGCCGGCTATGTCACACGGAAGATGACACACGTACGCATGGAATAAATAACCAGTCGAAGTGGTACCATGTTCGAAGGAGTATTTCCTGCTCTAATTACACCTTTCAATGCCGATAACAGGATAGATGTCACTTCTTTCAGGAACATTGTCGAGTATGTGGAAAAAGGAGGTGTTGCAGGAATGGTGGCTTGCGGGACTACCGGTGAGTCCGCTACCATGTCCACTCAGGAGCACATGGACCTCATCGATCTTACTGTAGACTGTGCCAAAACTGCTGTTATCGCTGGTACCGGTTCTAACAACACCACTGAAGCAGTGGAGCTGACAAGGCATGCATACGATGCAGGTGCAAATGCAGTGCTGATCATCTCCCCGTATTACAATAAGCCCAACAATGCAGGTCTTATTGCACACTTTTCCAGTATTGCCAGGTCCGCAGACATACCTGTTATCCTGTACAATGTACCTTCGCGCACAGGGCAGGACATGCCTCTGGAAGTTATTACTGAGCTTGCCGGGATCGAGAATATCGTTGGTATAAAGGAAGCAAGCGGAAATCCTGTGAAGGTTTCCCGAATAATTGAAAATACAGTGGATGAGGACTTTGTGGTCATCTCAGGTGAGGATAGCCTTACATTGCCCCTTATGTGTATGGGGGCGGTTGGTGTTATTTCAGTGATCGCAAATGTTGTTCCTGGAAAAACGGTGGAGCTTGTGAACGCAGTCCAAAGCAATGACCTTAAAAAGGCCCAGGCACTTCATTATGAGCTTGCACCGCTCACACGTGCCCTTTTCTCAGAAACGAATCCCATTCCTGTAAAGAAAGCTATGGACATGCTGGGTCTGGCAAATGGCAGACTAAGACTTCCTCTTGCTTCTTTAAGCAGAGAGCATGAAATGGTCCTTGAAGGCGTCCTGAAGGATATGGGGTGTATTTCATGATAAGAGCAGCAGTCACAGGAGCTTCAGGAAGGATGGGGAAACTCATCATTTCCAACATTGTAGCTTTTGATGGGATGGAGCTTTCTGCAGCATTCGATCTGGTGAACATTGGAAAGGATGCCGGGGAAACTGCACAGGTAGGTGATCTTGGAGTTCCTATATCAGATGTAAAGGATATGGAAAAGGTCCTTAAGGACTCATCTACTGACGTGCTTATCGATTTTACTATAGCCGATGCAACTGTTGTCAACGCTCCAAGAGCAGCTTCTGCAGGTGTGAACTTGGTCATCGGAACAACCGGTTTTTCCGCCGATCAGAAACAGATAATAGGAACAGCTGTTTCCAAACACGGTGTAGCAGGCATCATCTCCCCTAACTTCTCGGTAGGTGTAAATGTCTTTTTCAAGATACTCGCAGAATCCTCTAAATACTTGGGAGACTTTGATATCGAGATAATCGAAGCCCATCACAACAAGAAGAAAGATGCCCCAAGTGGCACTGCTATGAAGGCCGCAGATGTTATCAGTGCCGTACTGGGTGGCAAGGAATATGTCTTTGGCCGCCAAGGCCTTGCACCACGCAAAAAGGAGATAGGGATACATGCGGTGCGTGGCGGGGACATTGTAGGTGATCATACGGTGCTGTTCGCAGGAGACGGCGAACGTATCGAGATAAAACACCAGGCACATTCCAGACAAGCTTTTGCTTCAGGTGCTGTAAAGGCTGCAGCATGGATATGCAATGCAGATCCTGGCATGTATACCATGGAAGATATTCTTGGCCTGTGATCTATTCTCTTAAGAGATGGTCAGCTATATTCTCTGATATTATGCGTTCACAGTAGACACAGCGCAGGTTTATTGTATTATCTTCCTCATAGACGCGGAATTTGGATGTGATGGGTTCAGAACTATTTGAAATACAGTTCGGGTTGATACATTGGACCACCCCCTCCACGTATTCGGGGATTTTCACCCTGTTCTTTTTGAGGACTTTGAAATCGCGTATTATATTGATAGTGGCGCTAGGCGCGATCAATGATATTTTGTCAAGTTCTTTAACTTTCAGTTCTCTGTTCTCGATCTTCACAACATCTTTCTTCCCATACTTGCTGGGAGAATTAATAAGAACACTCACCACACTTTCAAATTGACCAGGTAGTTTGAGTATGTGCAGGACATTAAGGGCCTGACCTGCATTTATGTGATCGATGACCGTGCCATTTTCGATTGGGCGTACCCTAAGTCCGGGTTCCAGTTCAAAGTCTGCATGCTCGTGATTCATTCCATCCCTCCCATCACAAGAGCCAGAAGTGCCATCCTGACAGGCACTCCGTAAAAAGCCTGCTTGAAATAACAGGCATGTGGAGTATTATCTACAAGTGGATCGATCTCATTTACTCTGGGCAAAGGATGCATGATCTTCAGATGGCTTTTAGCATTTTCTAGAAGTTCTGGCGTGATCTGCAGGCTGGTGGCCACGCGGAGGTATTCCGCGGGATCGGGGAACCTTTCTTTCTGTATCCGTGTTATATATAACACATCCACCTCAGTTATAGCCTCATCGATGGAATCTGTCTGTCGCACATTCATGCCCCTGGCTTCCAGATCCTTTATTATCTCATAAGGCATGCGTAGTTCATCCGGCGAAACGAGAGTTATATCAGCTCCGTAATGGGCAAGTGCATAGCACAGTGAATGCACGGTCCTCCCATATTTCATATCCCCTGCCAGTGCTATCTTCACACCTTCGAGTTTGCTCTCACGTTTGATGGTGTAAAGGTCCAGCAATGTCTGAGTGGGATGATGCCCTGCACCATCCCCCGCGTTGATCACAGGGACCTGGGAGAACTCTGAGGCCATGCGTGCAGCACCTTCCTTTGGATGTCGCAATACGATGGTATCCGCATAACTCTGCACCACACGAATGGTATCAGCGAGTGTCTCACCCTTCGATATGGAACTTGCATCCACGGATCCCATGCTAAGTACTTCTCCCCCAAGCCTTATAATTGCGGTTTCAAAAGACATGCGTGTTCTGGTACTGGGCTCAAAGAACAGTACTGCAAGCACCTTACCAGCAAGCATGTCAGAGCGTTCTTTCATAACAGCTATGGATTCAAGTTTTTCGGCCGTTTCAAGGATATGGTCGATCATCTCCTTTGAAAAGTCTTTCATTGATAAGATGTGCATGTCTTTGAAGTACATTTATCGTAAAAAGTGCTGCATGGGATATAATATTTGCCAGCCGCTTCATTGATGTGTCTTGGAGCGTTTCATTTACTTGCTTTCTTTGTCCGTTCCATTTGTTTGATAAGATGTTTCCACTCCTTTTCTTCAACATCTTCACAAACATGCCTGTTATCATGTGATCTTTTTCTTAGGATCCCTTCCTCTATTTGAGTCAGGTCCATTATTGCTCTCATTATGCCTGCGGTTTCTTTGAATATGTCTTTTGCTTCTTCATAGCTCATATCATCGTATTCAAGAACACTTTCGTATTCACGTTCCTTTTCTCTTAGTAAATAAAGGAAAAGCTCTATGTTTTTTATGTCTGTTTTAGAAAAGCGAGTTTTATTGACGATCTCCCAGATGATCTCATGAAGCTTGATCTTTTTACCTTCGATCTCTAATTCTCTGGGAATATTTTCACCTACCCAGAAGAGGGGCCTATGCAGCCTGTTAAGCAACTTATTCCGTTCATTATCTGTGATCCTGTCCCCACTTTTCAAGACACTTCCCCCCATATCGAGTTAGGCTACATTTTATATTAAATCTCTCGATTAAGTTTATAGGTATTAAGGTATGTGTAGTAGTAATAAATTATATTCAGAAGGTGATCACATCAGACCTATCATTCAGGTAGCCCTTGACCTGGTTGAAACAGACCGTGCCGTACAGATCGCAAAAGAAGCTATCGAAGGTGGTGTTGACTGGATAGAGGTCGG
>JAHFZE010000188.1 GCA_020854785.1 Methanomethylovorans sp. | reverse complement strand
TCATTTTTCTTTTCACCTTTTCTTTCGTAATTTCTCTTTAGGAATTTTGACATACAATGCCACCTCAAATTAAATCTGCTACTATCACTATTAACCTTTTCGCAAAGCATGCTTTAGCATTCACTGCACGGGAAATTCAATAATCTGGAAATTGAAAAAAACAGATGGAACAGTAAAATATAATAACTACACAAGCATACGCCTGAAGAATACAGATAAAGGAAGTATGAGACCTAATTGTAAATGATATTAACTATAAAAACCTTTGTAGGGGAACTATGACCGAGATTACTGGTGAAAATGTGGCAACAGACCTGTTTGATCTGATAGAGGGTCATGCCATACTGTTCACATATGGAGCGCAGGCCAGGATGTCCGAACTGGTATACCGCATGGTGGCTTCATTTGTAGAAAACACTGGCGTACCAATGTCCATGATCTTCTTTACAGAACAAGACAGGGGACCATACAATGAATTCTGTTGTAACCATATTTTAGATAATGCGTTTGCACCAAATTATGAAAATTCATCAGAATACTCTTCAGGTGGCGTCACTTGTACGGATATGACAGAACTATTGATGCAAATAGAATCTAAAATACAACCAAGGCAGTTACTATTTCTTGAGGATCTGGCATTTCTGCGATGGCGCCATAATAAGGTCCCATTTCTGCGTTTCCTTGACTTGCTTTCCTCCCGCGTGAGAGATAAACAGGGAACATTAATATGCACCGTCGCCCATAATATTTTCGACACAGAAACGGAGAAACTTCTACATACTGTATTCGACACAGTCCTTTATGTAACAGAAGATGCGATCCAGTTTGGGCCGAAAAAAAGCAAGGATGACATACAATATGCTTTAGAAAATGGCAGACTGGTTTTAAAGCCTGCTGTGAGCACCGACCTGAAAAAAGTAAAGGAAATATTCAGTCTCAGTATGGAAGAGAGAAAAGAACTGGACAAGATCGTCCATGAACATATAGAAGAATATAAGAGATCATAGGGTCAGGATATCAGTAATCTCGTTGCAATGCTACTTAGCTGCTGACAATAGTCGCAATCCTGTTCCTCTATTATCACCAGTTTCCTTGACCATGTACGGGCCACTGTCTCATCAAAAGTAAGTGAGCCAAGAAGTGAAGTACCCAGTTTTTTGCTGAACTCTGCAACTATGCAATTGATCTCATCACATTTATCTTTAGGAGTTCTGTTGAAAAGCAGGTTAGCTTTAGTACCAAGCTTGGAAGACATATTGGACAGAATATAAGTTCCTCTTATATCCTGCACATCTATGGTAGAAACAATAGTCGCCCTGTCAGCTATATTCATAGTTAGTAAACTGGATTTATTAATACCGGGGCTGCAATCAAAGAGCACATGGTCCACCTGCAACTGCCTCTTTAGGAACTTAATGATCTCAAGCATTTTGTCTTTAGCTTCACCTGGAGAACTGAACATTGAGGTAATATCTTCTTCACAGGCTTTAGATGGAATAATATAGAGACCCAAATCCCTATATGGTTTGTATATGATCTCATTGACCTTGCATTCATCCCGCAAGAAATCTACCAGTGTGGCAGAGAACTGAATATCAAAAAGTGAATGCAGACCCGGACCGTTCACATCTGTATCAATGATACATATGTTCTGACCCTGTTGAGCAAGATGGACACCCAGATTGCCCACAAAGGTCGTTTTTCCTGTACCACCTTTATATGAATGGAAACTCAGCAGCACTTTTTTCACCCCAATAACTGATCTAGCTTACTCTCTATTTCTTCCACCACAGACTCACATTCATGCCTCTCGGCATCTAATCTCTTTTTTAGAGAGTAGAAGATCTTCTTACCTTTTCGTTCCCTTTTTAACCATCCTGATCTGTATAGCTCATTGAGGTATTTGTTCTCAATAGACCTGTGGCGACCCGTTATCTCACTTACTTCATCCGCATTGCATGAGATCAGACTTGATACGGCAAAAAGCGACTTGCGAATAGAATCAGGCACTGTGAGGAACATAGCCATTTTATCATCTATCGGTGGAGAAGATCTCATTTCAATTTCTGCAACTCTTGACTCCAGCTGCCTTAAGCGATCATCAAGATCGTTCAGCAAAGCAATAATATTAATATCAATTTCTGGTACAGGCATGATGATCAACATTTGACGGATTTGAACAGGTTCAGTATTATTAATGTGATGTACAATTTCGGAAATGCATACTGCTTGTGTACAGCCGCGACAAGCACATAAACATTTATTTCGATAAATATATAACTATCTAAACAACACAGATATTGTAATAAGGTGGCTCATGCTATCTCCCACATACATACCCAATCTGGATGCTATACTTCACGGTGGTCTTATGCAACGCTCAAGTATACTGATAGCAGGGCCCACTGGAAGCGGACGTACCGTTACATGCTTACATTCACTGTTCAAAGCTGCAAAGGCTGGTGAAAAGTGTGTTTATATCACCGTATTGTCCGAACCCGTGAACAAATTGCTGGAAATCGCACAGAACTACTCATTCTTTGATGATGAAGTTCTCAAATGCGGGAACCTAAAACTCCTTGAACTGGATAGAGAGATCCTTACAAAAGGAGATTATGCAACACTTAAGTACTTTCATACCCTCGCACAGGATAATCCTGACAGGGTGGTCATTGATCCTGCAACATTGTTACTGTGCATTTCACCATCCTTTGAGGATGGTAGAGAATTGCTACCTTTAGAAAAAAGAAGTTTCTGTGTAAATTTGTTCAGGGCGTTTGAAGCTTCAAATACGATCCTTGTGGTAACAGCAGATCTAACAGCGAGTGAGATCAGTAACAGTATCTTAAGTCATCTTTCGGATGTGGTGATCGAACTTGGAGATAGGGATCAAAGAAGCAATGAAGAGCGGCGATACCTTCGAGTAATAAAATCAAGAGGAAGAGGTTTTTTTGCCGGAAAACATGATCTTGAACTATCATTCAACGGATCTTCGGTTGCGTCCAAGAACCTGCCAGATATAGAGATTTCGTAAAGGCCGAATATCCGATCTCACAGATCCTTAAGTTAACGACGTGTATGCCCACAGATGATGAGAATAAAACTCACCCTCTGCGCAACTCGATGAGCACACGGTGCATTTCAGTTTCCATTACATAGGCTAGCATTCCGTTACACTCTGAGAGCAAAACCTCAAACCTGCTAACATCATTACAGGATATTGCCTTACCCATGTTATGACGAAATTTTAATGATTCATATAGGTCTACCAACTCAGGATACACGATCCTAGGATATTTAGCTGCTATCTCGTGCCATAGACTAACAGCTTTGGGATATGCGAGCATCAGGTGCCCTTCATACCTTTGTTTGTAATTTCCAACAGCATCTGTGATCTCGGTGAAACCAAGCTTTTTTCTAAAGAAGTTTGCAGCTTCCTTATTGTCTGGAACTGTGAGAACATTACCCTGAAGATAGTGTACAGCAGTTGAGAACAAGACCCGGCCGATCCCACAATTGCGGAAAGAAGAATGAACTTCCATACTACGCAACAGAAATAAAGAAGGATTGACAATATTCATCTTCCCTTTGATCTCTTTTTCTGTGTGCTCTTCCAGTTTCTCAAATCTTGCAAATCCTATGAGCTTATCATTCTCAGCTATGGATACGAACAGAAAATGCCCCGATTCAATGGACCTCTTGAGCAGGAACGTATAAGGCATTCCAAATTTCTGATGAAAATAACTGAAACCCTCAAAGCCAACTGTTCCTACATCTATATTAAGATCGTCAACTGCATCTGATGATACAAGAAGAGCATAAGATATGTTGCCAGCCTGATGGATCTTTTCCATTTCCTGCATTATAATATCTCCACCGAATATGTTGTAATAGAGCACCCGCTACTCATTGCTAGCACTGTAATACAGGTATCTTCCTTTTCTCTGTAAAATGACCGAACCCAAAGATAAAGCCTCATCCATTATCTCCATTAGTTCCTCTTCATCCAGTTTCACTTTAGAGGAAGACAATGCTTTTTTTAGTTGTTTGAATGTAGAAGGACCAACATCCATCAATGTGTTTATAACTGTTCCTGTGAACTCGTGCAGGTCATCTAGGTCAATACACATATCACTTTCAAGAAAACCTTGTTCATCTTCATAGATTGTAAGGTCTTCAATGTCACCCAGATCTATATACATCACATCTTCCTGCATGTCCAAGCGTAGCTTCTGAAGTTGTTCTTGCAATAAAGACACTTCTTTTGAAACGCTTTCAATACCACGAACATCCGAGAAAACCGAATCTACACGCGAATACAGCTCTGATACCATCAATGATGTTTGTTCTCTCAGATCGTTCAAAGATGCAGCCAGAGTTGCAAGTTCGGTCTGTGAGGGTACAGCCTGGGAAATCTCGGAAGATATGCACAGAATATCCTGTGCCACTACTTTGTTGTCTGAACCCGACTCAATTAATTCTAGCTGTGAGCGTATATTCTCCAAATTACTATTGAGTTTCTTGAAAAGACGCGTATGTAAGTTTACAGCATGCGAAAGGCTTGAGATCTGGTCCCTGATATTGATAATATCCTCTGATTTAGCTTTTATCTCATCAAGTTGCTGGTTCTGTAACTGTGCCACAAATCCCATGTTCTCTGAAACATTGTTCAACTCCTGCAAGTATTTGTTCACAAGACATTCCAGATCCTTAAGACGACGATTATGTTCGGCTATTTTCTCAACTGAATATTCCCTGCTGCCTGTTTCCACAAAAGAGCGGAAATCTTGGGACTCATAGTTTGGCGCATATTCTGCCAGTCTTTTAAATATCTCTATATAAGTACCATGTATCTGCTTTGTGGAAACCAGCCTGGACTGGATTGCATCTGAAAGCTCCTTTACAACAAAAGTACCCTCTTCGAACCGAAAAAAATCCACACCTGCACAGAACCCTCGAACGCTGTCCCTGATCGAATTAACTATTGCTTCTGCTTCACTGTCACCGTAAATACCTAAGATTGCTCTGTAAAGGTCATTCAAAGTTTTTGAGTAGGTGATCTGGAGCACATCTGGAGGGACTTTTGAAGCATTAAGGGATTGACTGTTGAAGGCGTCTTCGTCTTTTACCACTCTGTTTAGTTTTTTGTGCAACGAATCGAATTCTGTTCTCAATTTAGCCAATTCCTTATTTGAAGCAAGAGAGGACATCTCATTTTTCAAAGCATTTAAAGAGCCAGAATTCTGTGAAAGTCCCTCATCGATCTTGAGCTGTACTTCAGAGAATCTGGTTTCAAAATAAGCAAGTTTTTTATGAATAAGCTGAAAAGCTGCATCATCATAAATGACCTGTGATCTGTCTTCAGATGCATATTCAGCAACCTTTTCAGATAGATCACAACCATCAGTTGTCTCAGATACATCTGCCTGTACTGATGAAGGAGATGAGGCCGGAATATCTGTAACTGAGGTCTCGTAATCAGGCTGACAGCCTGCACCATTATCATCGTATGAATCAATACAACATGAAGCTTCTTCCAGTTTGTTTTTCAAATCAGTGACTTTCACCATGCTTCCACATCCGTTTTTATACAAAAGACTCAAGCTTACGTTTGATATCAGGTATCCACTCTGCCATACAAACGTCGGCAATGTAATCGCCATGAAGAGGACGTATCTGGTCATTGATCACCATTTCCAGTAATAGGGGCCAGAGTTTTTCTGTCATCCATTTTGGAGAAGATGCGATTTCATTAAAGGCCATAGCTAGCACCTGATCAACCTCTCCGCGCCCCATAACACCTGTTATCTTCTTTTTTATGTCGCTAAGGACCTCCATGTTCTTTTTATATTCAGAAGATTGTGTGTACATTTCATTGAACACGCATTTTGCAAGTTCCCTCAGTTCCCGGGAAACATCTGCTGGATATGTGGAGAGCTGAGCCTCGGTCATCGGCCGCTGCTCGAAAAGATGCTGCATAACTTCCCTTGTGATCTCTATTTTTCGCATGTTCTGAGAAAGGTCTACTTTGGTAGTGAACAATGAGATAAGTAATGCCCCCCTACCCACAGAAGAGAAAATAACAGTACCAAACTCATATTCTATAACTGACTGCTGCAGGCCCATTGAAAGCTGCTGGCTGATGTGCAATAAATTACTGGTGATGAGATTTGTCAGTTCAAATATCTTAGGACCAATACTGTCTGGAATATATGAAGCATATATCTTTCCATCTACTCCTGCGAACAGCAATACATCCACATCACTTGTTTCGTAAGTTCTCTTCAACTGGGAAACCAGAGCGAACTTTAGCAGAGATACGTCCTCAAGATCCTCTTTTGTTTTTTTCACTGCCATCGGGACCACATCAGATATGCTTATTTCACAAGCTCTTCAAGTTCTTTGAGCTCCTCGATATCAATAAGACCTTCATTCTTCTGTTTTGTGACACTGGATATCTGCTCTTGGCCAACAAGTGTCTTTTCAACATCTGCAAGGAAAGCAGACTGCTCGCCTGCGTGCTCGGCTATGTACTGAGCTTCCTGTTTACGTCTTTCAACGTCCTCTTTTCTAATGGAACCAGTAAGTCCCTGGGATTCAAAGAATATCTGAAGAGTTTCCTTGGGTGAGAAGGAATATGCCCAGTTATTCTTCACATATTCTATGCGTTCAAGCAGGCTTTCAGAAGCACCGAGGTCAGCTGCCGTTCTGATCGCTTTGTCGAACATATCATCATATTTATTTGCATCTTCAGCTGAAACAAGAGGAGTGGTCCTGACAACAACACCTATTCCACGGACAAATATATATGGATAGACCTCTTCCCCGTGTCTCGTAGCACGCATTTTAATTATCTCAAGAGCCCGGTTAAAAGCACCGCCTATAGGCCTGTAGGAAAGATGGACTGCGCCATCGGACATATAGATAGGGATAAGCACATCCTCACCTACCGTTTCTCCCGGAGATGCATGTTCCTCTGTAGTGATGAGTACCGGACCAAGCTGCTTTAAAGTGTAGAACAGCTTGGTGATGATATCCCGCTGTTCCTGCTTATCCTGAACGGCCCAGATAAGTGGAGTAAGAGGGTCAATGACCACCCGTGTCTTAACAGCATAATCCTTATTAGCCTCCACAAGAGCTGGTAACTGCTCGTCTACCAGCTTAACGAAATCCTTTCCTTTAGAGTGGAAGAAGAAAAGTTCTTTGTTGTAGTATCTATCTAAATTGAAACCTAGCATGCGGGCTTCCCTGAGGATCTGTTCTGCTGGCTCTTCCATGCTAACATAAAGAGCATTTTCCCCATGCTCAAGCCCATAAGCAAGATACTGCATTGCAAAAGTCGATTTCCCAGTACCACTTGAACCTACGACTAGCAATGTGGTCTTATCGCGCACACCACCTTCTATCACCCTGTCCAGGCCCGCAATGCCTGTGGGGATCCTCACCTCTTCGCTCATAGAAGTCCCTCCAGCTCATGATCATTTTCAAGATCAGAACTATGATTGATCAGTCCGTTCTCCACTGAGAGGATAAGAGATTCGTTTACCTCGAACGGATAACCTAATTCAACATAAATTGCCTCAACGGAAGATCCGCTTATGAACATAAGATCAGTTACTTTGGTCCAGCCGGAATCGATCTTACGTACAACATCTTTGAGAAAGACATCATTTGATCCTATGTCTACCATCAGGCATTCTCCTCTATAATGAGAACTGCCAGTAATGACACGCACCATCTCACCCGTAAATCGGGAGATCAGGTCACATTTAAGATTCAGGGAATCACAAACCATTTTAAATCCTCAGTTTTGTTTTTTCATCTTTGCTATGAGCTCAGCAAAGCTTCCTGCATTCTTTGCCTCATCTTTGATCTTCGATGCCTGCTCCTGAACCGAAGGTGCAGCAGGAGCGGATGATAAAGAAGGAACAGACGATGTAGACGGTGTAGATGATGCAGGGGGAGATGAAGGCATCTCTAAAGCGGAGTGTTGGACAGACTGAACTTTTGTAGCCATTTCCCCAAAGGCAGCACCAAAGGCACCATGTTTGGAAATGATGGATCTGAGCTCCTCGGCCGTCTTCCATGGAGGATCGAATATTTTTTCTTTCACCGGCATGCTGCCTGCAAATTGCATGTAAGCTTCACCTATGTCAGAAAGCTTCCCACGGTCAAGAAGTTTATATATAGTAAGTACCTCTACCCTGCTGACAAGTTCAGGCTGTTCCATTGCCGGAGGTCTTTTACCGGAAAGGATCAATCTGTCATTGTCATCAAGGAGGACCTGATAAGCAGAAATAGGCTGCAATGCTACCTTGAACTTGCAAACTGCTCCACTATCTTTTACACATTCTGTTTCCTCGACCATACATTCCAGCTCTAGTTCTTCTTTGAAGAACCGGTGCAAAGCATCCGTGGTAGCTACACACACTTTCTGGTTATGAAGAGCAGGATAGATGTTACAAACAGGGCATCCTGGAACTGCGAACACATAATGCATTGGTGCATATCCTACAAGCTGCATGTCTCCTAAGCCCACATCCTTGAACAAGCGCATCATAAAACCGTACAAGGGAGTGGATCTGATCGACTCGATGCTATGTGCGCGCAGGAAAACCCTGGTGTCTCTCCAGGGTACTTTTGAAATAGGGAATCTGGTACTAATTGTTTCCTGTATCTTTAACATGGTACCAAAAGCACCAAGAGACTGAGCAAAACTGCCACCCGAGGCCATGGGTGGAGGACCACCTGCCGGTGAGCCCATAAAAGGAGGCAAACCTGGTGGTATATCGCTCATATCAGACACCTCCTAAAGAAAAATAGAAGAAAAAAGACCATTACATCAGCTCCTTGATCTTTGTCATACCTTCTTGTGTCAGTTTTCCCATCGTATCACAGAGTCCCTGATCCCTGAGATTCTTGAAGCTCCCGGCAAGGGTTTCTGCATCCGTTCCTATGAGGAAGGAAAGTTTCAGCATATCATTGATCCCTGTATAGAGCATGTAAAGCAGTTTCTTGTCAATGTCTGAAAGGGACTGAGACCTGGGAGGAGTTCCACACATCGGCTGCAAATAAGCTTTCAAGGTGTTCACCACTACTTCATTACCGCCCAATAATGCCACTGACGAGGCATATGAATCTGCACTGACACTGGAAGCCTGGAGATAGTCGATTATCAGCACGTGGGTTGTACCTATGGCACGCTGTGCTTTCATGCGGATCGTATTAGGTACCTCCCTACCCACCATTGTTATGTTCTTGAGTGGAATAGTGAACCAGCCTTTGCCTTCAGAGAACCACAGGTTCAGATTAGTGAGATAAAGTACTCCTTTCTCCCAGTTATCAGAGTAGAGAGAAGTCCCCATAATGACAGCTTTGAAGATATAATTAAGATCTACTTTTGCAATACCCTGCTCCTGTGCCATGTTTTACCTACATATAGTTGTTTTAAATTATAATAATATAATATATAGAATTAAACCAATAAAATGCTTTCTGTTCGTTTGCTATCAATGCAAACATATAAGTCATAAAAAGATATGAATGAACAGAAAAATGAAAACACTATTGATCTTTCAGAAAATATCTTTCTTTTCCGCATGAAGTGCATACAAAAAGAAAACCAGATGGGCTACCTGACACTGCATATTTATGAGTCACGTACTCACCACAACAGCATGAGGTCATCATTTTGTGATCTTTCAAGAACTCTCTGCTTTTAGAGGTGCCTCGGTCCACAGCGTCCATGATCACGGGAACAGAGGGGAGAGTGGAGCATCCTGCACAATTATCATCAATTTCTGTTCCTGGTCCGTCTTTGGCGATGTTATCCAGTGCAATGTTCCTTATGAGCATACCCTCTTCTGCTGCGGGCACCTCTTCAGTATCCTGAATAGAGATCGAAGTAAAGTCAGGCCGGAAAATATCCTTTAAAGAAGTATTCTTCTGGCATTCAACTATTCCTCCTTTGCTCATTATGAGTTCATGGGGGATGTCCTGCAATTCGTAAGCTTTGGGGAGAAAAAGATAACCTGGATAGCTGCTAAGATCAACCGGACAATTCCTGTCAGGTTCCTGGAAACCCATGGACAGGAAAAAAGCCTTTGCTACAGAGTTCACCGGCTTTGTCAGCATATGTCCGGAACAGGTCTTGAAGCTTAATGCGAACAATGTTCTACCAATACCTTTACGCGCAATAGATGGCGAAACCTCGATCCCTCTCAATACATAGACAGAACGGCCATCTTTAGCATTCAGCTTCCATTTTTCTGTCATTACCCAACCCACGATAGTGATATTATCTATTCCGACAATAAGGGTCACAGATTGCCTTTTAAGCCAGCTGCGAAAGTTACCCATGTAGTCGTTCATACCCAGATGTTTATTGAAATAATCAAATCTGCCTATTTTCAGCTTATCCAGCTCATATGAATATTCCAGCTTAGAGAACCTTAAGCCACCAGCATAGTAAGCAAGTTCTATCATATAAACACCTGATCGATATGTTAAAGATCCCAATAGGATGACAACAGGCTCTTTAGTTCATTCAGCTTGTTACCGAATATGCGTCTGCAAGAACTCTGCCGGGAAGCCAGTAAATTCATCTGATCAACCTCATCTTTAGTATACCTGTTATCTGCTAATGCCTGGACCACAACATCTGCCAGCAAGCCGAGATCCTCATGATAACCTCCTTCCAGCAGTGCAATGGTTGGCCATCTGCCACAGATACGGGAAACCACATCATAGTAACCATCAAGTGTGAGGTTTAGCTTAGCAAGCTTTTCTTTGTAGTAAGAATCAAAACCACATTCCAGGATAACCATATCCGGATCGAACTGCTCCAGCACCTTGAGGCCGACCTGCTCGAAGAAGATCGAATATTCAAAGTTACCTGCCTCTTGCGGCATTTCCATGTTCAATGTGTACCCCAGGGCAGGCATAAGGCCCATTTCCCGAATAAAGCCCTTGAACGGATAAAAACCTGATGGGGTCTGATGAACAGAGATACATAGTACGGAAGGATCTGCTTTGAATATATCCTGAGTACCGTCCGAAGCATGGGCATCTATATTGACAATAGCGATCTTTGAGCAGGACTGGACCTGCTGCAGATACTTTGCAAGGATAGCAGCATTATTGAACACACAGAAACCACTGTGCCTATCTGCATAAGCATGATGACCGGGTGGTCTTACCAAAGCAAATGCATTGTCACATTTTCCCGTTGCAACAGCCTTGCCAGCTTCGAGCACCGATCCGACGGCCTGCAACAATACCTCAAGAGAACCTTCACACAGGTAAGTATCATTGCCAAGCCATCCGCCACCAGTTGATGAATGTGACCGTACAAAAGAAAAATAATCCACTGTATGCACACGCAGAATGTCCATTGAGGAAGCACTGTTGGGGATCAGCACTTTGCAGTTATTATTTTCAAATACATTGTTATGTTTGAAGTGCTGCATGATATCCTGTAACCTTGCCGGGCTTTCCGGACTTGGAAAACCTTTCAGCATATAATCATGTAGCTCGTGATTAGTATTGTAGATCACACCTGTGCTACGCATTCTTCCTCTTTAAAGATCTTTATACCTAACTTATCCTTAACATAGATGATCTTTTTTGCTGTCTCTTTAAGGACCAAATTCTGCTGATTGCGTTCATACTCCGTAGTTTTAAGCTTATCGTTAACAGGATCTGGAAGTCCAAGCAGCGAATTGATAACCACATGAGTAAGATGACCATTGAACTTGTGATAACCACCTTCCATTACGAGCACAAAGTTCCCATTCATGACGGACATTATCTTCTTTGCCATCATGTGATAACCTGCAGAAGTAAGATTCAGTTTTATGTGCTGTTCCTTGAAATAGGCATCGAACCCACAGCTGCATATTACAAAATCCGGTGAGAACCTATGCAAAAGAGGGATAACTAATTCATCAAAAGCAAAAGCGTATTCTTCATCTCCTGCTCCCATGGGCATTTCCACGTTAACAGTGTAACCTAAACCAGGCCCTTCTCCTGTTTGGGAACTGAACCCTCTGCGAGGATAGAAATCGTGTGGATCACGATGCAAGGATACAACCATTACAGTAGGATCATTGTAGAAGATCTCCATAGTGCCATCGCCCGCATGAGCGTCCCAGTCAATGATCATTATTTTGGACAGCCCTTTTTTCTTCTGCAGATACCGGGCCAGAACAGCCACGTTATTAAAAATGCAAAATCCCCTGTATTTATCAACACCCGCATGGTGACCAGGAGGCCGTATCATCACCATTGCTGCAGCGTATTGCCCTGACAACACAAGTTCTCCGGCCTTTATGGCTGAGCCCACGGCAAGTTGCGCAACTTCGAATGTATTGGACGTCATATAGGTACTATCACCAAGAAAACCTCCTCCTGAAGCTGAGTATGACCTTACGAACCTGACATATTCATTCGAATGGACAAGTAAAAGGTCTTCTTCTGAAGCCTGATATTTATCGGTGACAAGATCACAGCGCTCACCAAATATCCCACTGCGTTGAAGATGATCCATAGCCCTCGTAAGACGTTCAGGACGCTCCAAGTCCTGAACATTGGTGTTTTTAGGTGAATGCGTGACATGGGCTTCAGAATAGAGCACAGCCACTTTTGCCGTTATCCCTGTATCACCTTTTGTGACCTTGTGTGCAAATGCATCAGAAGATGATATTTTTGTATTCTTGTCAGTCTGTTGCTCAGGAATGTTCTTTTTGGACCCCGCCATGCGTATAGATCGATCTTTAGGAAGCTCTTTCTTCTTGATATCGGATTCTATGGAATCAAGGACTTCAATTATGCTGACAATATCCTCAGTCCCCAAAGTATTCCGGCCAATATCTCTTGTACCGTCCGTTGTAACCTTACCTGAAGTTTGTATTTGTTTTTCGGTGTCAGAAACTGATGTTTCTTTTTGTCTCCCTTTATGTATAGGAACATAACTTTCTTTTTTCTCTGTCTGGGCAGGTCCAGTTACAGCTTTTTCCTGTACCAATACTGTATTTTCTTGTTGGCCAGTTGCTGATCGTACAACTGGCTCGAAGCCTGTTGTATTTGACTCTGTTTTTGTAGCTGCATGGGAAGCAGAAAGAGGAACAGTGTGAGAAATAGCCTGCAGCTTCAGAGACTCAGGTTCTTGCAGCTTTAGTTCGCAGGACTCGTATGATATTTCCGCAAAACTCGTGGAGGCTAGTTCGTTCAGTTTATTCTGCCATTCCTGTTCAGGATCTGGGGCTTTATTCGGAAAATGTGATAGCTTCCCCTGTTGAAGGATAACGGCATCATTAAGAGAAATGCTGACTTCTTTGTTGATATCGGCATTAGCCATAGTGCTCTCAATGGTCTCTTTCTCTGGTGAGGCAATGATCTGCTCAACTACAGCTTTAAGAAGAACTGGGTCTTTGACCATGTTTCCTGAGCTATCATCAAAACGCAAGGCTATCAATTGGTTAAGTTTTGTCATGGCATCCTTTGCATCAGGCTCTTTTTCCGGGCCATGAGTTCCATCTTCCTGAATAATCATGCCTCCATGTAACAACATTTATTGAACTGGAACCCACACAGTGTCTAAGGTTCCGGTGTATCTGGTACCCAGGTACTCAAATACAATAGTAGGTTCTTCTAACCCAAGCCATCCTTGCATTTTGGGCACAAAGGTCCAGGTTTGTTTTGCTGCCTGGCCTGCGGGTATGGTGTCAAAGAAAAGACAGGGATCTTTTGTGTCCACAGTATTTGGGAATCTCGCCTTTACAGCAAAGTTCTCGTACGGCTGCTGAGAGAAATTCTTGACCCAAACATCAATAGTTGCCTTCTTACCTGCCACAACTTGTTGTGAAGGAACGATCCTGACGAACTGAACAAGAGATTCCTTTGGCATGGGAGTGGCATTACTGCCATCTACTGTTCTGCTGTTTTTCTTTTGCTTTTGTTTTTCTTTCCTGTTGAGATAGATGCCTGAACCAAAAAGCAGTACAGCAAATACAGTTATAGGCACAGAGTTC
>JAHFZE010000098.1 GCA_020854785.1 Methanomethylovorans sp. | reverse complement strand
CCTATGAAACCCAGGCCTGCGAGATACGCTGCAACTTTCACATGCACTGAATGGGTGGGTGCTGCCTTTATATTTTTATCATCCCATAGCCATTGAGCCAGTCTCCATGCACGTGTTTCCACCGTCTCATAATATAGATTATAATATTCTGCTTCTCCCCCGCTAAAATCACCGGTACCTGGAGTGCTTATTGCAGCGTTCATACCTTCGTCCCAGATCACCATACCCAGAACAATAAGCGACCTTGCATCAGCCATAAACTCAGATGGCTTTACAAGCCCACGTCCGGGTGGGAACTCGACATCCTCCATTTTGCTTATATCTGACACACCGAAAAGCTGGAATCCCTTTTCCATAGCTCTACTTCGTATCTCCTCTTTCAGATCCAATGTTTGCCTCCTGCAGAACTTTCTGCCTGCATAGAAAAAGCATTTTCGTAGTATATGAAAAGAACCTGCTATAATCTTCAATACCCATGATAATCTTCAAGGGTCAGAATAAACAGAATACATGTATAGTTCGTCAATCGCTTTCCTTTACAGCTTCTGCATACAGTTCCCTCAAGTTGGTGGGGATAGGGTTTGCCTGCAACAGTTTTGCGAAGTAGGTGAGATTGTGTACCATATATCTAACCGTTTTGTTGGTATAAAGGTGTCTTTCACCACCTGCTGCTATGTAGCTTGGGCCCGGCCCGGCTGGTCCCACCCAATAGCTGTCCACGTTCGGAGGGACTGTGCAGCCCAGATGTGTCAGATTGAACAGAGTATTAGCAGCCACATCATGGGCACCGTCCTCATTACCGGTAATAAGCACACCTGCAACCTTTCCGTAGAGAGGGAACTGACCAGTCTGTGGATCAGATTCCTCATAGGTCCCATCCAGCCTCTCTATCACCATCTGTGCCACAGATGATCGAACACCGAACCAGATGGGAGAACACATCACAAGTATATCGCATGCTTTTATCTTTGCAAGTATCAGTGGCCATTCATCACTTTCGCCCTCGTTTGAAGAAACACCAAAGGGAATTTTATGGTCCACAACCCTAATACACTCACTTTCCACTCCCAGATCTGAAAAAAGCCCGGTGGCCTTGTCTATCAATGCTTGTGTGTTAGAGATCTGCGGTGACCTCTTCAAAGTACAGTTCAGAAATAAAGCCTTTAACCCCATACAAGATAGGGGAAGCATAATCATTTAAAAAGATTTCTCTTCTGCCGTTACTATATAAATAAGTGATAAGCAGATGTATTTTTATGCATTAGATAAAAATAAATACCTATAATCGGACTATATATGAGATTTAATTACAGGATGACATCATGGACGAAGTACAGATCAAGGTTGAAAAAGCACATCCGAACGATTTCGGACGCGGCATCATTCGTCTGGACCCCAGCACTCTCCTGAGCCTGCAGCTCTCGCCCGGGGACATAGTTGAAATAACCGGCAAGAGAAGGACATGCGCCAAAGTGTGGAGGGCCGACCGTCAGGATTGGGGACAGGGTATTGTAAGGATAGATGGATTCATCCGGCAAAACGCAGGAGTTAGCATCGGCGAAAGAGTTACCATCAAAAAGGCGGAATTCGAACCTGCCACACACCTAATACTTGCTCCCCCGGAAGGCGTAGTGATGGAGTATGGGGAGCACATTAAAGAGATCATAAAAAGGAACATACTGAAGCGTCCTTTCGTGGTGGGTGATGTGATACCCATCATAAGTTCTATGACGCAGCCCATGGCAAGCCAGTCCTCGGGAGGACAGGCAATACCTCTTATAGCTGTTGAGGCCGAACCGCATGATTCAGTGCTTATCGTCAATGAGACCACGGACATAGAACTGCGCCAGAAGCCGGTGAGAGGGTACGAAAGCGCGGCAAGGGGCATCACCTATGAGGATATAGGCGGATTGGGAGACGAGATACAGAGAGTAAGGGAAATGATAGAACTGCCCCTTAAACATCCTGAACTCTTTCAGCGTTTGAACATCGAGCCTCCGAAAGGTATCATATTATACGGCCCTCCAGGAACGGGAAAGACCCTCATAGCCAAGGCAGTGGCAAATGAATCCAGGGCAAATTTCCTCTATATCGCAGGCCCTGAGATCATGGGAAAATATTATGGAGAAAGCGAAGAGCGTATCCGCAAGATCTTCGAAGAGGCTGAAGAAGATGCCCCATCCATAGTGTTCATTGATGAGATAGACTCTATTGCTCCCAAAAGGCAGAACGTCACCGGAGAAGTTGAACGCCGTGTGGTCGCCCAGTTACTTACGATGATGGATGGCCTGGAAGAACGTGGGCAGGTAGTGGTGATCGGAGCTACGAACAGGCTGGATGCCATCGACCCTGCATTGCGCAGGCCGGGAAGGTTCGACAGAGAAATTGAGATCGGTGTCCCTGACGCTGGAGGAAGGCTTGAGATCCTGCAGATCCATACACGTGGAGTGCCTCTGGGAAGCGATGTTGACGAGAAGTACCTTGAAGAAATAGCCAGGAACACACAGGCATTTGTAGGTGCGGACCTGCTGGCCCTTGTGCAGGAAGCTGCTATGCGGGCATTAAGAAGGGTATTGCCGGATATAAACCTTGACGATGACCTGATCCCACAGGAGAAACTGGAACAAATAGTGCTGATACGATCTGATTTTGAGAACGCCTTAAGAGAGATAGGGCCTTCTGCAATGCGTGAAGTGCTGGTCGAGATACCATCTGTGAAATGGGCTGATGTGGGAGGACTGGACAATGTCAAACAGGAGATCATAGAGGCAGTGGAATGGCCTATCACAAAGCCTGAGAAGTTCGTGCAGATGGGGATAAAGCCTCCAAAAGGTATTTTACTGTTCGGACCACCTGGCACAGGCAAAACCCTTGTAGCCCAGGCTGTTGCAAATGAATCAAATGCTAATTTCATCAGTATCAAAGGACCTGAGATGCTCTCCAAATGGGTAGGAGAGTCGGAACGTGCGATAAGGGAAATATTCAAGAAGGCAAGACAGGTGGCTCCATGTGTGGTATTCTTCGATGAGATAGATTCCATTGCATCTGCAAGAAGTTCCATGTCCGAAGATGCAAAGGTCTCTGAAAGGGTAGTGAACCAGCTGCTT
>JAHFZE010000022.1 GCA_020854785.1 Methanomethylovorans sp. | reverse complement strand
TACTCCATGAAAAGGTGGAAACATGATATAGGATTAGAAAGCAGAATGCTGCTTACCATGTTCTTGCTGGGAGCTGTGTATCTGGCATTCCTGGTATTCCTGGCTGCTAGTGGCGCAGACTCCATGTTCGTAATCCTGTTCGCGGGATTAATGATGTTCGTACAGTACTATTATTCTGACAAGATGGTATTGTGGACATCGGGGGCAAAAATTGTATCTGCTCAGGAGGAACCTGAACTGCACGAGATCATCACGCGGCTGTGTGCTATCGCAGATATCCCAATGCCGAGAATAGCCATCATGAATACTATGATGCCTAATGCTTTTGCTACCGGCAGGAACAAAAAGAACGCAGTTGTTGCTGTCACTACAGGACTCATGCGAAGCCTTGACCGGGAAGAGCTTGAAGCTGTGCTGGGACATGAACTGACCCACATAAAGAACAGGGATATGACGGTACTGACCATAGCCAGCTTCCTTTCCACTGTTGCTTTCTTCATCGTAAGATACGCTCTCTATTTTGGTGGAGGAGGTAATAGGAGAAATGGGAACGGAGGACTGATCATAGTGTGGATCGTTTCCTTGATCGTGTGGGTGATAAGCTTTCTCCTCATACGCGCCCTTTCAAGATACAGAGAATTCTCTGCTGACAGAGGTGCCGCGATCATAACCGGGAAGCCATCAAAACTCGCATCCGCCCTTATGAAGATAAGCGGTACAATGCAGAGAGTGCCATCTGAGGACTTAAGGAAAGTTGAAGGCATGAACGCCTTTTTTATCATCCCTGCAATATCCGGCTCTTCCATCATGCAGCTTCTATCCACACACCCTTCCACTGAAAAGCGTTTAGCAGCACTTGAAAAATTAGAAAGGGAGCTTGAGTTCTGATGGGATTTTTTGACACCATACTTGGAAGAAGCAAGCTCCCGAAAGCAAAAACTGACAGATTGTTTGCCATTTCCACGGCAAGCATCACCCTGGAAACAAATTTGGGAGTAAAACCATCCAAGGTGGCAGGGATATGTTTCAAGCCAATAGAATCATCCCGATATGAGGCAGCGCGCACAGAGATAGAAGAACTCCTGCGATACAGTTGCAAGGAAACCGGAACTTTATACAGGCTCAAAAAAGATGAATACAACTTTTTATGGGCCATCTTGGAAGACCCGGATTTTGAGGACATTGTTACTAATATACACCTTGTAAGCCAGACGATGATAGAGCATGGTTTCAGTGAACAGTTGCTATGTGCGATATACAAGTTCCAGGGAAACAATATTGTATACTGGATATACAATTTCAAGCAGGATAGTTTTTATCCGTTCGTACCTAAAGATAATAAAGAGAGAGACAGTTCCACGGAGTTCAGGCTCAAATCCCTGATGGAAAGGGAACTGCCCATAGAAAATAATGTAGAGAAATGGTATCCCTTGTGGGGAATACCTTTCTAAAATTTACTTTAAAAGTTCAGTCCTCAAAAATGCCATCACCTGTGAACACATCCTTCGCTTCCTCTAGGGTAAGATCCCCAGGAGGAACTATGACATCTGATTCCACCAGCTCTTCGGCGGCCAGGATATGCGCATTCTCTTTTATCTTTGATATAAGGGCTGCAAGATCTTCCTTGTAAGCTTTTTCATCCCCTATTGCCACATGGCTAACTATGCGGTTATCTATTGCATTCAACTCATCAAAAAGACTGCTGGGTACCTTGTACTGCCCCTCTCCCATGATCCGTATTATCATTTACCTGCCTCCTTTTTGAGCTTTGCAAGTTCTGCATCTACAGAGCTCTGGGAACTTAACTTTGACAGTTCCCTCTCGATCTCATCCCTGCTGCCGGTCAGATCGTCCAGTGTGCCTTGTTCAATGAGCTCGTCAAGAGCTGCAGAACGTGCTTTCATCTGTTCTGTCTTGTTCTCGGCCCTCTCCATGGCAAGCCCCACATCAGCCATTTCCTCACTGATACCGGAAAATGATTCATTGATCTTGACCTGAGCTTCTGCAGAAGAATATTGTGCTTTGATGGTCTCCTTTTTTGTTCTGAAGATCTCCACTTTGGTAGACAAACGCTTTTCTGCAGCTACGAGCTTTTGTTGCTCCTGGTCCAGATCTGCTATCTGCTGATCAAGCCCCTCGACCTGTGTCACAAGTGCTGTCTTGCGCTCAAGGGCAAGCCTTGCCAGATCTTCCCTGTCGGCCTTTATAGCATCCTTTGCCTGCTGGTCCAGCTTATCTATACTTTGCTGAAGCTTTGCTTTCTGCAATTCCAGGCGTTTCTTTGAAGTGGTAACATCAGCCACTCCTCTTTTTACGTTCTGGAGCAATTCTAACTGTTTTTCATAAGAATAATCAAGAGTCTCCCGGGGGTCCTCCATCTTATCTGCTATCTTGTTCATCTTGGCTTTGATAACTGTGCTCATACGATTGAATAAGCCCATATTCTCCCTCCTGTGGTTTCACGTATATACATTAACGTTAATTTATGATAAGATTGTAATCATATAAAGGTTAGGAAATGGATTCACATTTAGTTCCTATTCCTTATCTTTTTCTGATAGTGGAAACTGCTGTGAGCCTTCGTTCTTGTGCCTGAACCACATCTTACGCCTGTAATAGTTAAGAGGATGCTTGATCCTGCTGCATAGTTCATCTGCACCGTAGCAATTGCCATAAGTACGCATTGTAGAGCAGGAAGGAGGTTTGTATTCTGTACCCGATGAACCTGAGATGTGCTCTATCTGATACCTCGTTTTTTCCATATCGAAGTCAGGAGACACATTGAACATGGCAATGATATCATCAACAGACATACCTACGTTACGTAGGAAAGAAGTAAGGGCAAAACGCATGGAATGTGCCAGGTTGACACCCGCCCTTACATTGGATATGGCGTGTACCATGCATGGTGGGAACATATTGCTTTCAACAGCACCGAAATCACCTGAACCAAAGGTTTCCTTCATCTGCTGCAGTTCAGTCTGAATTGGGTCAATATAAGGTGTAGACATACGACAGATATCCTCAGGTATATCCAGTGGCAAGGAGCTCTGTATCCTATGCCGTATAGCCTCCTGCAGCAACCTTGCAAGCTCTTCTTTTGAGATATAAACATGACCTTTGCGTAACTTGCGGTTCACGAGTTTCCATTCCAATGCTTTCATGGAACTTGCAAGCCTGATATAATCAGTGAAATGTATATCGAACGCATGGTCAGAGATCACTGTATCCACTTGAAAATCAGATGCAATGGAGCACATAAATTCAGATGGCTCTGAACGTAGCAGATCGTAGCATGAAACAGCTTCAGCAAGTGCATATCTGCGTAAAAGGAAATTATCATCGATACAGGAAACCAGTATCCTTGCAAAGGGGTATGAAAGCAGCTCTATGAGAATTTTACTCTCATCAGAAACTAAAAGCTGCGGTTTGCGGATCTCACCCTTCAATGCCTGGATTACCCTTTCGACACCTCTGGAACGGGCAGAATCCATAGCCCTGGAAACGAGCAACCTCTCAAGGCTAAAACCCAGCCCTGAGACGTATGCTGAAGCTTCTGTAATGAATGGGTAAAGAGCTAGATCCTTTTCTTCCATAGATCAATCTGACTCTATTCTTGGAGCAAGCAGATAGCTGATCTTTCCCGCACCTTCGGCAATGGTGAAACCTATCCTAATCGGATAATCCCTTCCAAGCTCGAGAGTTACCTCATTTGATCTGGAAGCCGGCTTGACGATATCAGATAGATAATCCAAGGAGAACAGTGAGCGTGCCTCCCCGGATTTAAGGTCTATCAACTGTTCCCTGGGCATTTCCAAGCGTACTTTATCGGTATCTCCTTCGGCTTCCATATAGAAGATCTCTTCATCCACACCAAGGGACATATGATCACTTATCTTCTCCGCTGCTTTGACAGCTTTCTGGAGTTCCTTGCCGTTAAGGACCACTTCAGCGGGCAACTCGAGCTGTGGGATGCGCGGCTCTGCACGGATGGTAGAAGGATCAAGTAACGAAAGAGTGTAAGAAAAACCACCGATATGTATAGACATTTTCTGGGACATCTCATCCAGTTCCAAGGTAGCCTTTTCGTTCTTTTCTGCTACCCCGAATATATCATTGATCTTGGTCAGGTCCATACCGATCTCACAATCATCAGCGGCAAAATCATCAAAAGCGCTTGAAGCGAGCTCAAAGCTCACCATGGCCACGTTTGCCGGATCCACTGCTCTTACAGAGAGCCCCTCTGTGGATATCCTGAATCGCGCCTCATCCACGAGTACAGAAAGCGTTTCTATGGAACTTTTAAAAATATCCGCGTCAATCGTTGCCTTGAACATATTAATTCTCCATCCGGTGTCTGAATAACCACTTCATTATATCCTTTAAGTAATAAAAGTTTCCTATATAAAGAACTATAAAAGTGTGGTTTGAAGACAATTCTCAGTCGTACTCTCTCCATGTAGCACTGCATTTGGTACATTTGAAGAAGCGTGTTTCAGATTCATCTGCGGATCTAAGCTGCCGGAGCCACCAGTATGCAACATTATGCCCGCATTCCGGACATCTGGTGGATGTGGTGGGAAGACCCTGATCGAAATTCCCTTCAAGGACAGTGACTACACGGTCCTTACGCTCTGATTTTGATACGAGGTCACCGGATACTCCTTCAGTGCCTTTAGAATAACCGCATTTCTTACATACAAAAGAACCCTGGACCGGGAACATCATACACTTACATTTGGGACAGAACTCCATTTATATCAACTCTTGCCTGATCTATTATGTGATTGTGATCGAAAGCCAGTTTGGGTATGCCATCTATTCTAAAAAGCGCGATTTCTGCCGCATCAGAACCTGCTTTTGGTACACCTCTTCCTTTTGAGAGATAGCATATAGACACGGTATGCCCTCGTGGATCACGCGAAGGTTCTGAATACACCCCAATCAACTTAACTATTTCTATCGACAGACCCGTCTCTTCCAGTGACTCGCGCACTACTGCCTCTTCGGTGGTCTCTCCCAGTTCTACAAATCCACCGGGAAGTGCGAACATGCCCTTAAAAGGGTTGTTTTTCCGCCTGACAACTACGATCATTGAATCATGAACAATGATTGCATCAACTGTTACAAGAGGAGTTACTGGTTTCATACGACAACAAGTTTATTATGGCTGACTGGTATATAAGTTCATACAATTACAGGTGCTATTAATGCTTATCGTACTATGGATATCCATCTCACTAATGTTGTTCAGTGCCATTCTCTCTGGAAAGAACAGTTCTAAAAGGATAATAGGAGCTGCCGGATGGAGTATATTCTCTATTCATTGGTTGCAGCAGCCCTTGCATTATATTGCTATAGGCGACTATGTGAACGTGGCGCTCACCATAGCAATGAGCGTTTTTTGTATGCTCATAGCACGCACAATGTATGTGCAACACACTAACAGATACACACCTACAAGAAGGGAGATAGACATCACATATATGGCTACCAACGCTGTTGCTATTGGATCAGTGTTCTATTTTCCTTTTGCTGAGATACCTGCTCTCAAAGAATGGCTTATAGGCACAGTAACGAACAATATAATGTGGACACTGAGCATGTTAGGAATGTCAGCCTATAGAACGGGTAATATGATAACATATAATGGACACACTGTAGAGATAATACTGGGATGCACTGCCATTGAAAGCATTGCTCTTTTTATGGGCTTGATAGCTTCTGTGAACGCTCCAATCAAGAGACTGTTAGCAGCATTCATGGTATCTGTCCCCGTCATATATATCCTTAATATATTAAGAGATGTATTTGTAGTGGTCGCATATGGTGAAATGTGGTTCGGACCCAATAGCTTTGCGATTGCGCACCATATGATAGCTAAGGCTGGTTCAGGAGTAGCCTTGTTTGTGATAGCCTATATGGTCATGCGTATACTACCTGAAATACTTGAACTGATCGATGGCCTGTGGAACATGATCACTGAACAGATACACACCATAAGGAAGAAAGTTGTGGGAAATAATTAAATGCTTGCAAAAGGTTCATTTCCATGGATACTGACCACTTTTGGGATCACATTTAGTTTTGCATTAGTGACCTACTTCACGGGACATTTATATGCAAAGACAGGAGTGACAATAGGAATATTGGTATTAGTGTTCTTGTTCATTTTCTTCCGCGACCCTGAACGCTGTTCTGCTGATGAAGAAAATTGCATGGTTTCACCAGCTGATGGAAGAATAGTGGATATAAGAGGTCGAAAGCTGTGCATCTTTATGAACTTCCAGAATGTTCATGTTAACAGAGCACCTTTACAAGGAAAGGTCACTTCCATTGAATATAAGAAAGGTGGGTATATACCTGCTTTTTGCAAGGACTCTCACCGAAATGAGAGACAACATATATTCATAGATACAGAACATGGGGAAATTGAAGTTGTCCAGATAGCAGGCACCATTACCAGAAGAATAGTGCCTTATATAAAGGAAGGCGACTTTATGGAGAAAGGACAGCGTATAGGAATGATCCGTTTCGGTTCCAGGGTAGATGTAACAGTTCCTGATAGCTTTGTTATCGAATGTAATAAAGGCGACAAGGTATATGCCGGCAAGACGGCCATAGCCAGATTAAAACAGAAGGAGTGAGTGACATATTTGCTACTCTCAGATTGCCTGATATGGTCACTCTGCTCAATGCACTATTTGGTTTTGGAGCGATCATTGCAACACAAAATGGAATGTTGCATCTGTCATGTATATTGATCCTTATGGCTGCTATCGCAGATGGCCTTGACGGAAGTCTGGCAAGATATATGGGTGGAAGTGAGATTGGGGGAACACTTGATTCACTTGCAGACGTGATATCTTTTGGCGTGGCACCTGCACTTATTATCGTTTCCTATATGAACGGATACCTTACGCTCATAGCCGTCTGCTTTTATCTGATCTGCGGTATCCT
>JAHFZE010000283.1 GCA_020854785.1 Methanomethylovorans sp. | reverse complement strand
CATATGGATATCTCCATTGTCATATACTTACCCTGATCACGATGCAGATTCCGTTCTCACAGGTAACTGGACTGTCCGTGTACAAGGTTCCGGTACTGGCACAGAAAATTTCAGGATCAGGACATACATCGACAAAAAAAGTGCAACAAAGATAGCATCTCACTCTTTTATATCAAGTTTTGATGAAAGCAGAGGAGACAATGCCGGTCTGGTTCTCTACAGTTTCGATTCCGTAACAAATAATGACTCTCAGGCAAGCTACGTAAGAAACGACAGTACTTGGGTGGGCTATTTCACTGTGGATGATGATGCTAACTATTATTTCAATTTGAGCTGGAATGATGGCAGCAAACTTGGCCTGGCTCTTTATGAGGGCATTGACCTGCTTGCTTCATCGAACAGTACCACAAGTTTCTGCAGTATAAGCTCTCCTCTTTACGCTGGGAATACATACCATATTGAGGTGAGCAAATCTTCCGGAACTCAGAGCGATACGGCATTTGATGTTTCTGTCTCAAGTAAAGATCTCAGGACTGTGATAGCCACGTATTATGACAGTACCGGAGGAGGTGGAAATCCTAAATACAGGAAATGGAATGAACAGAAGTGGTCTGATGAGCAATCGGCAAATTATGTTGGTGGCAGACCGAACTTTATCGTAACTGCATCTTCACCAAATAAACCTGAAATGATCATGGGAACATTGGATGACCAGAGAGATATCAATGTACAGGTATGGGACGGCACTGCCTGGGGATCAGTTCGGGAATTTTCAGCGAATGCCGATTCTGCAGCAAGAAGAGGTTTTGATATTGCATATGAGCAGGTATCTGGAGATGCTTTGATAGCATATATGGATATGAATATCGATGATGGCATTCCAAGGTACAGAACGTGGAACGGAGCTTCATGGTCTTCTGCAGGTGCTGCAAATGCCATCACAGCAGGTGCTGGAGATGTGGGTTGGGTAAAAATGGCTTCTGATCCGCTTTCAGACGAGATGATACTTGTAACACTAGATGATACTCTGAACATGCGGGCTCAGGTATGGAACGGAAACAGCTGGGGTAATGGTATGTCAATAACTAACAATGCAGAGAGTTACGATTACCAGTGCTTTGATGTTATCTATGAGCAGCAAACAGGTCGTGCATTTGTAGTCTGGGCAGATGGAACCACTGACACAGTGAAGTATCGTATCTGGAACGGCAACTCATGGAGCAGTGAAAATACTTTATACTCCTATGGTTCAAGTGGCGTTTACTGGATAAAAATGGCAGCAGATCCCAATTCAAATTATATTATCATGGCTATGGAGGATTCAGCTTATGATGTCTATGTAGCTGTCTGGAATGGTGTTACGTGGTCTTCACGTATGAGAGTTGAAACATCAGTATCTGAATATAGCAGAAGGAGTGTGGATGTTGTCTTTGAACAGAAAAGCGGTAGAGGCATGGTTGTGTGGGGAGATCCAAGTACAGTTCCCAAATACAGGATATGGGACGGTGCATGGAGCTCTGAGGCATCAACATTTGACCTTCAGGGCAGTGGTCATACCAGATGGGTACAATTGACATCTGATCCTCTGTCAAATGAGATGTTCCTCATGACCTCCGATGGTGCCAGTGATATTAACATACAAAAATGGGATGGAACCAGATGGAGCATTGCATCTGAAGTGGAAGAAAGTTCATCTTATAGATATGAATGCTTCGATCTCGATTTCACTGTTCAGGACAGTTCGATCGAGAGCACACCAGTTACATGGACAGAATGGAGAGCAAGTGTTATATCTACTCTCCAAAATGATTCGCTTTCACATCTGAACAATGTTATTGATACTATGACAGCTGATGGATTGACCGCAATAGATGAAGGACTCTATGAGGCTAACGAAGAACTTTACCCAATAGACGGCAATTCAACAATAGTCATAATGACCGACGGTATTGATAATGCAGGTCATCACTCTCTTATGCTGGAGGCTCTTAAAGCTAAGGAGAAGAACACTGTCATCTATACGGTTGGATTTGGGAATAATGAGTCTGATGTAGACCCTGTGCTTTCTGAGATCGCAGGTCTTACAGGTGGAGAGTATTACTTTGCACCAAACTCCAGTGTTCTGGAGAATATTTTCAAGGGTATTGCAGACCAGATCACAGACTTTGCAGCTGATGGACCAGTTTTGAATATTCACATACCTCGCAATTATGCAACACCTTATACTATTGCAAAGGCTACCTACATTTCTGGCAGCAGCAACAATACAGTAGGTAACAGGACTTCTTTTGTCACTCCCAGATCTCCAAAGAGGGGAAATGCAGAGCCAGTTATTACAACTCTGGGTGACAGGTCAGTGCTGACGTGGCAACTTCCAAATCTCAGCCCGGGTGAAATATGGGGGATCTGGTATCAAATGATCGTACAAGGTTCAGGTTATGTTCCTCTCATTATGCCACAGTCCAATATTACTTATATGGACCTGAACGGTACGAATGTTACTGTATCCGTGCCAGCTGGGGCCGGTGGTTCTGTTACAGGCAGTTCTGGAGGCATAACTCCTTCTGAGGTAGATATCTCTATAAGTACTAACAAATCCATTATTTTGATCAATGAACCTTCTGAGCTGGAACTGTCTATAAAGGATGCCAAGACCGGTGATCCTGCCGTAGCTACTGTGATCATTTATACTAATCTTGGCTTCTTCAATAATTACGAAAATCCTATTGTCATGTATGATGTGAGTGGTGCTGATACATTAGATTTCTCAAGTGCTACTGCTGGGAATGCCTATGTTGCGGCCCATTTATGGAACAACTATAGCGTAAGCGATGGTGCACTACTTGTGGTCAGACCAAAGGGGATGATCAGGATCAAATAGAGAGAATTGTTATAACGAATATTTTTAAATGAGAGGTTGCTTTATTCAACCTTATGCTTTTATTTTTGTATGAATGTCCCTTTTCAAGTTCAAGCAACTCTCAGTTATTTTCATCTGTATCTTGAAATTACACAGAGATGCCCTTTTTAGGGATATACTTGGTAAATATTAAGAACAATATCGTCGACGTAATTATCACTAGTGTTTAACTATTTTGGAATAGTTTATATAGTTAGTCTTCTGTAATTCGACCTATGGGCCAAAAACGACTTTTTTCCCAGTTTACTCAAATAAGGTTCACAGACCAGGGAGTCAGTCCTGTAATAGGAATTTTGTTGATGCTTGCTCTTACCATGCTCCTTATCGGAATAACTGCAGTTTCCCTTGCCGGAGTACCTAACCCTTTAGAAAAAGGGCTAAGTGCTAACTTGAAAATTGAATCTATAGAGGGTGGAGTGCCTAATGAGGTCAGATACATGGAAAATTTCATAACTCTGGCACATAAGGGAGGTGATCCTCTACCACTTGAAAACATACGGATCGTTATTATTGGGCAGGGTAGCAGTTATACCGGCGTAGTGGCGCATGGAGGAAGAATTGTCAATGGAGATGTGCAGATCACATATCTCGATCTATGTCCTGCAGGTAAAGATCCATATTATTTGAAAAGGAACCCTTGCATAGCAGACGGTTATTGGTCTGCCGGAGAAGTTATTGTCCTCAATGGTGACGATGGTCTGGGGCGCAATTCGACAGTAACGGTCCGGGTAGGAAGCACCACAAACACTTCAAATAACTTCGGTCTGAAAAAAGGAGCAAAAGTTACAGTGAAGATCATAGAAAAACCCTCTAACAGACTGATCTCAGATCGTAATGCGAATGTTATGGCTGCAAAGAAGATCTAACCCAAATTATTAGTATGGAAAAGTATAAGGTAGTGCGATGAGCGGACAGAGAGGATATTTAAAATATTTTCCAAAAGAGCATTGTTATTCTAACCAGCAGGATGCCATGGAAAGGATATATTCTGCACTTCTGAGAAAAGAGATCATACTTTTTGAGGGGGCTTGCGGTACTGGTAAGACTCTCAGTTCTCTTGCTCCTGCACTGTATGTGGGCAAACAGTTGCAGAAAACAATTATCATTGCAACCAATGTTCACCAGCAAATGGTACAATTCATCAGTGAGGCCCGGGAGATAAAACAGGGAAATGATGTTAAAGTGGCAGT
>JAHFZE010000314.1 GCA_020854785.1 Methanomethylovorans sp. | reverse complement strand
GCATACCCTTCAACATCTGTCATGTATTCAGGGCTGCCGTTATGAGGCACTTTTTTAATATTAAGCCTGGCCCGCTGGGCGGCAACAACAGAGGAATAATGTGCAAGTTCATCCATTACCACATAGTCCCCTTCCTCTGCAATGGAATGCATTACTGCAAACTTTGCTTCCCTTGCACCATGTGTGATCCTCACAGCATCTATGTTTAAAAATTCTGGAAGTGCCCCATGCACAAATTCTTCAATGGGTGGTTTTTTGATCAGGTCCAGCACACCTGCGCAGAAGTCGCAGACGGAATAGCCATCGCCCCATTCCAGCAAAGCACGCCTAGCCTCTTCTGTTAACTTACCTGCGGTCTGCAGGGGATCAATATTGATCGCATTCTTTGGTTCACGTGGGATGAACCCGAACTTCTTCAGTGCTGCCTCATCAAGTACCATTATATCTCCTCTGTTTTTACTATAGTTCAACTATACAGTTTTTTCATCAGCCATGCCATGTTCTGTCCCAGGGTTCGCATTGTGTGGATGCCTTCCTCATCTTTTTCCACATCTCCCGGAGCCCCGCCCACACCAATGTTCCAGTACATGGAACCTGGTATGATCATCTGATTGATAGTAAAGAAATTGTTCATGGTGGTAAAAGCGTGGAGTGAACCAGCCCTGCGCACTGCTACGACGGCTGCACCTACCTTACGTTTGAACAGTTCACCATTGGCTTTTGACACAAAGCCAGCTCTGTCTATAAGAGCTTTCATTTCAGTAGTTATATCGGTGAAGTATGTGGGAGAAGCCAGGATTATTCCATCTGCATCTATCATCTTCATAATGCATTCATTCACAAGGTCATCATTGAAGATGCATCTCATATCCTTATTCTGGTAACATTTCATGCATGCTGTGCATCCAATTGTCTTTTTACCTCCAATGTGCACAAGCTCGGTTTCTATTCCTTCTTTTTCCAGCTCCTCAAAGACATACTTTATGAGCGTTGCAGTATTGCCTTCTTTTCTGGGACTGCCATTAAAAGCCACTACTTTCACGATATTACATCTCCAGTTGATAAGTTCCTTCCAGATCACAAAGTATCCACTTTGTACAATAAATAATGAATCCCAGTATCCAAAATTAAAAAAGAATGAGTGCAGTGGAAATTATTATACTTCCACAGCTTTTCCAAATACGCTGACGAACTCCTCACATTGCGCAGCAAGAGTTTCAGCAGCTTCTTTTACTACTATTATAGGGTCTGTGCCGTCTGTTTTTATGTACAAGATCGGTTCGCTTATGGACACGTGCTTCATGTCATAGGAAGCAGTGTGTACCCTTTTATCTTCAAGTAACACAGATTTCAGCATATTGAGAAGAGTATGTGTCTCACCTTTTATCTCAAGGTGCATTTCATCTTCTATCTTGTCTATGATCTTTAGTTCCATGGACTTCACCATATAAGCTAGATTTCTTTTATACAATCCCGGTTCCATAATCTGAGGAGAGCTTGCGTTTCTCTACTCTTCCACATTCCGGGCATTTCAGTTTGTTATTGTCCTTGACCATAACAGTGCGGCAGTTAAAGCACTGAGCTTTCATTACACCAAGTCCCTTCTCCGCAGTACTAAGCCTCATGTTCTCAGTGTTCAAAACCTTTGCTTTGATAATGTCCCCTACAGAGAATTCCTCATCGAGTCTTTTACAGTAGGAGTCTTTTACGTTTGACACGTGTATGGCAGCAGTGCCAACTTTTTGGAACTCACGTTCGCCCTCGCCTTTTATAGCAGCAATTTCAACAAGTGCTACGCTTTCTCTGAGGCCGGTTATATTGCCAACTACGATATCTCCTATGTTAATAGATGGAGGATACTTGGTGCTGGGCACAACGGATATTATACGTGCTTTCCTGTCTATCTTCACAATACCCGTAGAGGCAGCATGGATATCTGCAACATGCAGGAAAGTTCCGACACCGGGACTAAATTCTTCAGTAGTACCAATGATGTCACCAGGCATCACAAAGACCATTTCACCTTCATCCATGTTCTCCTCCTCTATAGCTTTCTTCGAAGGCTTATCCATGTTTCTCTTAGGCACTTTGGCCACTTTAGATGCCTCCACTTTCGTTCCCACGGGCATCTTCTGCTCTATTTCTTCAGAAGACTGCACACTTTCTGGCTCCTCGCCTGAACCTTTTATCATCCTGCGTGAAACCTTTTTTCTGTTCCTTATCCGAATAAGAATCCCTCATAATGAAATTAGATCGATATGATTGAACATCAGTTTGCAAGACATATATTTCCCGCTATATAAAGCAGTTGCAAACATCGGCAGATTATATGCTGCCATCACACCGGACTATCCGGTAGATCTCAACCTTGACCAGTTCTACATCCTTTTTATGAAATTTAAATGTTCGTTTTATAGGAAAGCCGGTTTCATACCATTCACTAATGGTCGAAGGTTCTATGAAGCTCTTAATGAACCTGTGACTTCCGCAATTATGCACAGAATATGTCACATCTGCAACTCTCAAGGCAGTTGAGAGGAAAGGTCTGTCATTACCCTTACTTTGTGCCCCAAACGGAGGGTTCATTATTACTGTATCTGCTTGTTCAGGTACACCTGATATGTCACATTGTACGAACTCCACGTCAACCCCCATCATAGATGCGTTCTGCCGTGCTATCTGAAGAGCACTGGGATCTATATCAAAGCCCATTACTCTCTCTGCACCCAGGAGCTTTGCACCAATGGCAAGGATACCGGTGCCACATCCTAGGTCATATACCGTTCCTTGAAGATCTCCATGCATGAACGCAAAATGCAGCACTTCAGCAGCTATGGGGGCAGGCGTAGCATATTGTTCCAGGTTCACATCAGGTTTTTCGAACCCTTTCACCTTTTCCAGCATGATCTCCAGTTTTCTCTGCTTCATGTTATTACCAGGACATTTCAGGCAGTGATCTCATCGAATACCAGATCTTCCCATTTCTTTTCACCCAGTACGATCTCCAGTTCTGGTGGAGTGAGCATGGGTGCATTGAAACGGCCAACTTCGTCAATGGCAAGCCTCGGACATGCTGTATTTACAAAGGCATCCACTTTGAACTGGAGTAACTGGTCAGGTGTCACAAGGTCCATTATTAGGATCCTGCCATCTTTGCCATGCTTACGTATAAGGTCCTGCAACTCTAGGGCAAGTGCCATGCGCTCCTGTCCGGGCTTTGAACATACGATAATTCCAAAAAGAGCAGCATCCAGTGATCTTCCTATAACTGCACTGCGCTGTTTGAGCACCTTTGAAATATCCAGCTCTCTGACCTCATTTACAAAGGGATCTGCTATGAGCACTCTTTTTCCCGTAGATAATGCCACTCCCATGGGGTGGAAATAGCCGCTGCCAATATACAGGTAT
>JAHFZE010000193.1 GCA_020854785.1 Methanomethylovorans sp. | reverse complement strand
TCTTGGAGTCGGGATAGGAGTATTGGCCCAGCCTCAGCTTGCTGTAAGGTTCATGACTGTTAAGAATACAACCTCACTCAAAAGAGCAGTACTCTCGGGAGGACCTTTCATCTTCATGATGGTCGGGGTCGCATACGTAGTAGGAGCTCTATCCAACGTGTATTTCATCAATACCAGAGGCATGCTGTCCATGGATGTAGCTGGCGGAAATATCGACAAGATCATGCCGGAGTATATAAATAGCGCTATGCCTGACATATTCGTTGTATTCTTCATGCTGACACTTCTGGCAGCAGCCATGTCAACCCTCAGCTCACTTTTCCATAACATGGGTACTGCCATAGGCCATGACCTTTACAGAGAATCCATAATGCGCGGCAAGATAGGACATACAATAAGCATTACAAAACTGGGTATTGGGATTACTATTATCATAAGCGTAATTCTCGCCTACACTCTTCCGATAGGTATTATTGCCAGGGCAACAGCTATTTTCTTTGGTTTGACCGCTGCTGCTTTCCTGCCCATGTACGCAGGCGCCATATTCTGGAAGCGCATGACAAAAGAAGGAGCGATTGCAAGCCTGCTGGTGGGCACTTTCAGCAGTCTTTTCTGGCTTACCTTCGTACATGCCAAAGAAGCTAGCGCACTGGGGATTAGCCAAGCGATCTTCGGCCAGACAACATTACTTACAGGAACATGGACATTAGTGGACCCTATACTGGTGGCTACACCGCTTTCAATATTCTTTGCCGTAGGTGTCAGCCTTATGACAAAACCAACATCTCAAGAACATATCGAAAAGTGCTTTGGTGAACAAGAAGGATGAAGCTCTTTTTTTTCAGAAACAGATAGATTATTTTTTCTTTCCTTTATTTTTCTTTTTTAATAACTGCTAAGAGCTGCCTACTAAACCTCGAACATAATCGAAAGGTTAAATAATGAGTCATGCTAACATGTAGCAGATATTTTTTCATCATTAATCGATAAAGAAAGAGATGACTGAAAATGCTTGGAATAGATGACCCGCAGATATGGGTAGTATACATTCTTTGTGTCCTCAGTGCCATAGGCTGTATGCTATATGGTGCTCTGAACTGGAACAAAGGTACTGAAGACGAGGATGTGGAATAATGGTCTTGAACACCGCTATTCTGGGAATCACTGTACTTATCTACCTCATGATAATTTTCTATCTCGGGTGGCTGGGATACAAACGAACGAAAGCTATAGATGATTACATGGTGGCAGGCAGGAACATACATCCTTATATCCTCGCGCTTTCATATGGGGCCACTTTCATCAGCACATCTGCAATAGTGGGTTTCGGGGGCGCTGCAGGTGCTCTTGGGATGGGGCTGTTATGGCTCGCCCTCATGAACATAGTGGTCGGAATATTCATCGCTTTTGTTATTTTCGGGTCAAGAACACGCAAAATGGGAAAGAACTTACAGGCAGTTACGTTCCCCGAACTGCTTGGCAGGCGGTTCGATTCAAGGTTCATACAAGGTTTTTCTGGTATCCTGATAGCTATATTCATGCCTCTTTATACAGGAATAGTACTTATCGGTGGCGCGCGTTTCGTAGAGACCACACTTGGAATTAACTATGATATTGCATTGATGATCCTGACCATCATTGTAGCAGCATATGTGATCACCGGCGGGCTTATTGCTGTTATGTATACTGATGCCCTCCAGGGCACGCTCATGTTCATAGGCATGACGATCTTGTTGGTCTTTACATATATCAGACTTGGAGGCGTAGTTGAGGCACACCAGGCACTCACGAACATAGCATATCTGGTGCCTGAAAGTCTTGCAAAAGGAGGACATATGGGATGGACAGCCATGCCAGCCTTTGGTACACCAATATGGTGGAACCTTATTTCCACACTGGTGCTTGGTGTGGGAATAGGAGTGCTGGCACAACCTCAGCTAGTAGTAAGGTTCATGACCGTAAAGGATGACAAAGCCCTTAACAGAGCCGTGTTCGTCGGTGGTCCGTTCATACTGATGATGACAGGTGTGGCCTTCACTGTAGGTGCACTTTCAAACGCGTATTTCTTCCAGAAAAATGAAATGATATCACTGGCAGTTGCCGGAGGGAACACAGACCTGATCATCCCGGAGTTCATCAATAGTGCTATGCCCGAGGTGTTTGTTGTTCTTTTTATGCTGGTACTGCTTGCAGCAGCCATGTCAACGCTCAGTTCCCAGTATCATACCATGGGCACTGCGATAGGACATGATTTTTACAGACAGTACGTTAAAAAAGGAAAGATCAGCCATACTATCGATGTTACCAAAATTGGTATCGGTCTAACCATCCTTGCAAGCGTGGTGCTGGCCTATGTGTTGCCAATAAGTATCATTGCCCCTGCAACAGCTATTTTCTTCGGATTGTGTGCAGCTGCTTTCCTGCCCATGTACATTGGAGCTATATTCTGGAAGCGTATGACTAAAGAAGGAGCAATAGCCAGTATGCTGGTAGGCACCTTCAGCAGTCTCAGCTGGCTTGCATTCGTACATGCTAAAGAAGCAGCTCCTCTTGGTATAAGCCAGGCTCTTTTTGGTAAAGCAACATTGCTTACAGGCACATGGACAGTGGTAGACCCTATACTGGTAGCTACACCTCTTGCTATGCTTACAGCTATTGTAGTGAGCTTAGCTACACGCCCTATACCCCAAGAACACCTGGAGAAATGTTTTGATAATATCAAATGATATGGAACGCGACCATATCATCAAATTTTTTTACAATAAAATAAACATCTACGATGCGAGAAAAAAAGCTCATGCGCAGGAACAGCAAATTTATGCAGTGGACTAAACGAACATAATTATCAACATCAAACGTGCATCATTCCTTGAATAAGGCAAAAGCCGTATGACGAGAACTAGAGGGGATATTTAGGATAATGATGTTCGACTTTTGCCATCTTATCTTCGGTATTAATTATATATAAACATGCTCCTCATCCTTTTGCGAATTGGTCTCATAGATCCAACACATCTCCTGCATTCATTATCAGCACATTGGTTTCGCATGAGCTCACAACTTTCTTCATGAAATCGAGAGGATCTTGTACGATCACATCAAATGTGCTATAATGCATGGGTATTACAATTTTTGGACGTATAAGGGCAACGGCTCTGGCCGCATCTTCAGGGTCCATTGTGTATCTGCCTCCAATAGGCAACAACGCAATATCTGGCCTGTATACATCACCGATAAGCTGCATATCTGAGAATAGACCTGTATCTCCTGCATGATATATGGAACAGCCGTTGACCTGCAAGATGAATCCTGCAGCTCTGCCTGCATACAGGCTTAAACCCGCATGTGATACGGATGAAGAGTGGTTGGCATCTGTCATTATCACTGATATATCATTGACCTTCATCCTGCCTCCTATGTTCATACCTTCAGCCATCACATTCTGAGATCTAAGATAATGAGCCAGCTCATGTACTGCAATAACCTTGCATCCTGTCCTTTGCGCTATCTCAATAGTATCTCCCAGGTGATCATAATGACCATGGGTGACAAGTATAACATGCGGCTCCACGTCCTCAGGAAGTACATTTGTCTTTGGGTTCCCTCTGAAAAAGGGATCAATAAGCACATTTAAGCTAGCCCTGATCTCAAAACAGGCATGTCCGTACCATATCAATTGAATGCCATACATGAGATAATAGAACATGTGCTCAGACTAATATTTTCCGTGCGGGATCATTATTAGGTATAAACAATATTAGGGATGATCATGAAGATAGGACTGGTGGTACATGGTCCGGAAGTAATTGATTCAGGACAGGCCAAGAAGATCATCGAGGTCTTAAGAACTAAAGGGAATGTGACAGCCACGATCGCCGGCACTATGGGTAAGACCGCTGTCATAGATGCACACATGGAAAACGTAATTGACATAAGTAGAAGCCTCAAGCCAAGCGACTGCATAGAAGAATGCATTGATACAAAAGATGTGATCTACCTCTTAAACCATGGAAAGAACCTGCAAACAGGAATAGCATTTGCAGGCATCGTTATTTCTCACCTTGATAGAAAGGATGATAAGCCTATAGTTCACATCGAAAGACCTGGTAGTTCGGATGGTGCCGTCATCCCATGGAACGCTCCTGCCCTTGAGCACGCAAAAATAATTGCCAATGAACTAAACCTCCCCATAATTTTAGCATCAGAAAAGGATAAAAACGCCGTATTAGAGACAGAAGGGGACCGCGTTATAAGACACCTGGCAGGAGTACAACCCGGGGAGAAGATACTTGTCAATGGTACAGTAGTGGGCTATGCAACCTCCCATGAAGTTAGCATTGTTACAGAAAATGGCTATATCACCCATATCATAGGAGGCACTATAAAGGAACATGGTGTGGAAAAACTGCATAACTATGAACATCTGGCTCCTGTGGACCTTAAAACAGCCTGGGTGAAAAGTGGCAGGCTACGTTCTGATAATTTCAAAGCGCGTACATTGCGATCCTGCGAACTAGGCACCCTTATAACGGACAGAAGAGAGAAGGGGGCTGAAAAGGGAATAAATGCGGTGATAGTTGATCATGAGGCAGAAAAAGTGTTTGACATCGTACCGGGAGCAGATGTTGCCGTAACCATAGGAGATGATACCACCATCCTGGCAGCAGACATACTGTACAGGCTGAGCATACCGATAATCGGAATAACAGATGGAGATCCTGACGGTGTGTCTCATCGAACACATATATTTCCAGGTTCAATGATCCTGAGACTGATACCAGATAGCGATGACGTGATAGGGAGAAAAATCGTTTCGAACGTGTTCATGGATAAAAAGAACATGAACTTCAAAAGCTTCCAGGGGCTGAAAGATATGGTCATACATGAGGCTTTTGGTTCCATTAAATATATAAAGGAATATTAAATATCATGTCCTTCAAAAAGTCCGGCTATAAAAGTTTAAATATAATAATGTGCATACTATGAAGTAGATCTCGTGGAAGAGATACAAACATAGAATAAGGGGTTATTTTATGAAGGACTTTGAAGTAAAAATATTGGACGACACCGACTATCGGTTCATAGATGCACTGAAGAACCTGGGAATGTCAAGGAACGTTGCAACAACGCTGACATACCTTTCAAACGTAAGAGAGGCTTCATCCCAGGAGATAGAAATGAGCACAGGCCTAAGGCAGCCTGAAGTTAGCGTGGCAATGAGGCAGATGCGTGAAAAGCACTGGATCAGCGTGCACAATAAGAAGGCTGTTGGAAAGGGCAGACCAACAAAGATCTACACTCTTAATGCTCCGATCGAAGAGATAATCAAGCACTATGAGGAAAAGATCATAGAAGATACGAAGACCACAATGATAGCCATCAAGAAGCTGAAGACAATAAGCAAAGGGATGGAGTGATCTTCCGT
>JAHFZE010000277.1 GCA_020854785.1 Methanomethylovorans sp. | reverse complement strand
GATGGCATCACTGAGGTAGGAATTTACAATAGAGGAGGTAATAACTTCCTTATTCCAAATGGTTCGGGCTTCGATGTTATCGGTCTTGGGTGGCCGGGTGTTACTCCGGTCGTAGGTGACTGGGATGGAGATGGTGCTGATGAGGTAGGAGTATATAACAATGAAGGTACCTGGGCACTCTGGGACTCTTATACCAGCTCTGCAGACATCGTGGGGTTCGGCTGGGCTGGTACTGAACCGGTTGTAGGTGACTGGGACGGAGATCTGATCACCGAAGTGGGCATTTACAATAGGGGTGGTAATAATTTCCTGATCCAGACAGATCCTGGCTTTGATATTATAGGCCTTGGGTGGGAAGGTGTGACTCCGGTTGTGGGTAACTGGGGTTAATCCTCTTTATTTTTTTACGAACTATGTGGATGTAGGATCACTTACTGTATATGATCTATCGTGCACATGCTTGAAGCAACTTCGATAATATTAGCCAATCTATCTATGAACTACCGGCTGTAACTTCTTGGCGCAATTATCTTCTCCAGAAGTTCCAGTCTTCCTATTTTCTCAAGCTGCCTGTAGATGAGTTCCCATGTGCAGTCCTTTTCCGGATCAACTTCACATTTTCCAGACATTGAGCCTCCGCATGGACCATTGAGCAAGCCTTTCGGGCAGTTGGCCTTAGGACATATACCGCCAAATACCTGGATGTTACATGCACCGCACATCTCGCATAGCTGGGGAAGGACCTGATCTGCCGTTCGCCCCCCCAGAGAATCAGTATTATTGGAAGGATAGACCGGTACATCCACAAGTCTGGATACTACTGAAGTGCCGCTGCCGCATGCCATCACAAGGATGGCATCAGCTTTTTGTATATCAGTATTTTTCTCCAGGAGTGTTTCGCGGGATCGAATGCTGCAGGCTGCAGTGGGCAGAACCCAGCCGACAACATGTTTTCCGGCTGTTTTCAGTTTCTCGCACATGTCAAGCACTTCAGGCTCCCCTCCCACATGCAGTTTTGCAGCACAGACATTACAACCGATCACAAAAATATTGTCAATGCCCTTTAAAGCAGCAAGTATCTCATCGAGTGGTTTAGAAGAAGAGATGATCATAGCTCCCTCAAATAACGGTGCTCTACATTATCATCAAGTTGCAGTGTATGCAGGATCATTCTGGAAATGGCGGGCAGGTTACGGGCCTGGCATTCCAGTTTTTTCGCAAGTTTCTCAAGTTGTAATATCGTTCCCATGATAAGGATGTCAGTGTTTTCTGTCTCATGGGACACTGCATCTCTTTCAAGGGCGGCATCGCCTCCCCTTGCGAGGATCTCCTGCTTGATTATCAGGGCTTCTGTGGTGGTTATATTGGATATTCTCAGCACCCGGGAAATGGACTTCTTTTTCATGATCTGGGCGCCGGTCACGGTGACACCCATATCCTTCATGCTGCGAACAGCATCTTCAGGGTTCAAAATATTCACTACAGAAACCTCAAAGCCATTCTCTTTCACCACAGACTGCCTGCTGCGCATGGCCGCTGCCACCTTTACTACATCCATGGTTTGTGGCACATCGTGTGTCCTTATGATGTGAGCTCCCTTGTGCACCACAATAGCGGTGGCAGCAAGAGTGCCATATAACCTTTCCTCGGGCTGCCTGTGCAGCACTGCATCAATGCAGGATTTGCGCGATATCGCTGCAAGGAGTGGTTTGCGGAACACCTTCAGTCTTTCGAACTGATCGATGGTCTCAAAATCGTATATTGGTATCTTCTCAGGCACCCATTTACCTATGGCAGGGTCCAGAACGAGGTTGCTGGTGTCCATGCCTTTGCCATATGCCTGCCTGATGATGTCGGACAAGGATTCCATTATAGCCTCCATACCTATTGGGTCACCAGGGATCTTCTCAGTGGCCATGGCAACTGCAGGACAGCTGTGTTCCACCAGGACTTCCAGCATTCTCTCATCGGCTTTGAAACCTGAAACATCATTGATCATGTCGGCTCCCAGTTCAAGGGCCTTTTCAGCGATGTCAGCGAACATCGTATCTACTGAAATGATCACATCAACGTTGTCTTTCAGAATATCAAGCGCAGGGACAAGCCTTTGCATCTCTTCTTCCCTGCTTATCACAGGCTTTGCAAGCAGCCATGTGGAGCGTGCTCCTATGTCCAGGATAGTGGCACCGTCGTCCACCATGCCGTGTGCCTTTTCCAGTATGGAGTCAATGTTCATCACTGATGACTTGTAAAACGACTCCTGGCTGAGATTAATAACTCCCATTATCCTTACAGGATGTTCATCACCAACTTTCAAGCCACAGATATCTGCATCAACGAACATTTTCTACCCGACAAAGTATGGAATCGACATATATTGCATCTATCTCTATGTAGACGCATCTTTAGCTGCCATCAGCACATGCTGCATGAGTATGGAAATTGTCATAGGTCCCACGCCTCCGGGTACGGGGGTTATAAGGGAGGCTTTTTTGATGACGTTCTCAAAGTCCACATCACCGTACACTTTTCCATTCTCTTCGGTGATCCCCACATCAAAAACGACAACTTCTTCTTTTACCATATCAGCTTTGATGAGGTGTTTGACGCCTGTGCCCACTACGAGTATGTCAGCATCAAGAGTGTATTGTTCAAGGTTCCGGGTGAACACATGACATACCGAAACAGTGGCATTTCGGTTGATAAGCATTGCAGCCATGGGTTTTCCCACAACGTTGCTGTGTCCGACAACAACAGCATGCTTCCCCTGTATCTGGACACCATGCTCTTCCATTGCCCGGATAACTCCTTTGGGAGTGCAGGGTACAAAGCCCTCATTACCTATCAGGAGATTTCCCATGTTGTACGGATGAAAACCATCGGCATCCTTTCTGGGGTCTATGGCCAGCATGGCCTCCTTATCGTTAAGATGTTGCGGAAGAGGTAATTGCAGCAGTATCCCGTGAATATCGCTTCTCAGGTTAAGCTGCTGAATGTGAGCTATAAGCTCCTCCTGTGAGATAGAAGCCGGAAGGTTGTGGTCTTCTGCATGTATGCCTGTCCTTTCACATGCTTTGTGCTTGAGGCGTACATACATCTTTGAAGCAGGATCTTCTCCTACCAGAATGGTGGCAAGGCCAGGGGTTATATCCCTTTCGGCTTTGAGCGTCTCCACGCCCTTCTTAACCTCTTCCTCAACCTTCTTTGCAAGGCTGCGCCCATCGATCACCCTTGTACTATATTCCTCGTCCACCACACCACTCACCTCTTACCTATATATTGGGAACCTGCTGCAGAGCTGTTCTACATCAGAACTGATCTCCATCAGGGCCTGTTCGTTGCCAATGTTAAGGATCACACTCTCTATGAAACCTGCAATGTCCACCATTTCCATTTCTTTCATGCCCCGGGTGGTTGCAGCGGGAGTACCTATACGGACACCGCTGGTAATGAAAGGACTTCTGGTCTCAAAGGGTATGGTGTTCTTGTTGAGGATGATACCAGCTTTGCTCATAGCTGCTTCCGCATCCTTTCCGGTTATATTGAACTTATTGAGGTTCAGGAGCATTACATGGTTGTCGGTACCTCCTGAAACGATGTTGAAATCCCTTTCAATGAGGCTCTCAGCGAGCATCTTCGCGTTCTTGACGGTCTGCTCCTGGTCCCGCCTGAATTGTTCGCTCTGTGCTTCCCTGAAGGCTACGGCCTTTGCAGCTATCACATGCATCAGAGGCCCACCCTGTATTCCGGGGAATACGGCCTTGTCAAGTGCTTTTGCATATTCTTCCTTGCACATGACCATCCCACCTCTGGGTCCACGCAGGGTCTTGTGAGTAGTGGTTGTTACAAAATCAGCATAAGGGACGGGACTTGGATGTGCTCCTGCCGCCACAAGTCCGGCAATATGAGCGATATCGGCCAGCAGATATGCACCAACTTCATCAGCTATCTCTTTGAAACGCTTGAAGTCAAGAGTGCGGGAATAAGCAGAAGCTCCACATACGATCATTTTGGGTCTTGTCTGCTTTGCCATCTCCAGAAGTGCATCGTAATCCAGTGCTTCTGTTTCCCTGGATACTCCATAGGGTACTATCTTGTAAAGCTGGCCGGCGAAATTGACCGGACTTCCGTGTGAAAGATGGCCTCCGTGTGACAGGTCCATGGACATTATGGTATCACCGGGTTTAAGTACGGAGAAGTATACTCCCATATTGGCTCCTGAGCCGGAGTGAGGTTGCACGTTCACATGTTCTGCACCGAATATGGCCTTTGCTCTCTCCCTTGCAAGGTTCTCGGCAATGTCTACGAATTCACAGCCACCATAGTATCTCTTACCTGGATAACCTTCTGCATATTTGTTCGTCATTATCGAACCCTGTGCTTCCATGACCGCACGGCTCGTATAGTTCTCAGATGCT
>JAHFZE010000010.1 GCA_020854785.1 Methanomethylovorans sp. | reverse complement strand
TCTCGAACCTTGTCATCTCAAGGCCCTCTGCAGCGGTCAGCAGGTTGCAGCATTCCACAGCAGCGTTCTTTGCACGGAGGTACAGGTCGTTACCGTCCTTAACAATTGACTGACCTACCTTGTATGCGTTGTCGTATGCAAGGATGTAGGACTGTGGGTCTCTGTACTTGTCAGATGCTACGAGCATGTCCCTGAGGAGCTTCTCGTTTCCGGATCTGAGTGCAACGTTCATCAGAGCACAGTCGTAGCTGAGGGTCTCTGACCAGCACTGGACCGTAGTTCCACCGAACTCAGAGTGGTATTCAACGGATTCGTTGGACCACAGGTCGCAGCACTGCATGATGAGGTTACCCATTACATCGGAGTGAGCACAGGTGGAGGTCTTACCTTCAAAGGCCATTGGCATACCAGTGATCGCCTTTACGAAGATGTTTTCGTATCCGCAGTCCTTTCCTGGGCCAACTGCACCGGCTTCATATCCGGACAGTGTCCTTGCTCCTGCCAGGCTCCTTGCGATGATAGCGAGGGTGTGTGCCAGGTTCTTGTCCAGAAGTCCGCCTGCAATGAACATTGCAGTGTTTGCCTGGGCACAGTCTGTGTCACCGGCTGCAATAACATTCTTCTTCTGTGCGACCTTTGCAATGTCCTGCCAGAGGTATTCCATGTCCATGCTGCCCAGTACGCCTATTGCGTAGAGCATACCGCCAATGTCATTCCTCAGGATCGCATGGTCAAAGATCTCCTTTCCGCCCATTGATTCAATGGATAAGAAGTCTGCTCCGCCTTCTGCAACAGCCTCGAATGACTCCATAAGGACAGGATACTTGTTTCCTCTGAGGTCCATGTAATCCTTGTTCTCTCTTATGTCACCGGGAGTATGCCTCAGTGCGGACTTCAGTCCGTATTCCTCATAGTACTCTTCCATAATGGTCTTCTGTGCGTGTGCAACCTCGCCACCCCATGTTGGGTTATTTGTCATCTGCTGCACGTGTTCTGTTTCAAGTACTACTGCCGGGAAGCCCACCTGTACCATTCTCTGCAGAATGTCTCTTGTGATCCTCTGGTACTCATTGACCAGCTTCTCTTTGGAAGCGCCTGCTTCTGGTCTGGGTGCGTAGTTCACTTCAGCAATAGTGCATCCTGCACCAAGCTCAATTCCAAGTCCTGCCTTTACCGGATATTTTGCACGGCCGAATACCATCTCATCTGCATTTGCATAAGCCATCTGTGTATATCTTTTGACTGCCATTTTTTTCACCTCGTTCAGTGTTTGTGGAACATCTCTCTTAGCTTCTCTATGCCAGCACCCTTCAGTATAGCATCTGCCATCTTTGGTGCATCTGCTGCTTCCTCACCATAGACACCAAGATTGTATGTTGAAACGAAGTCTTGGTTAACTGCTCCGCCACCACATGCAAAAGGTATCTTGATACCGGCTTCAAGGAGCTGGTCGTTAACTTCTTTGAAGGCATACATGGTGGTTGTCATCAATGCAGTGCCTGATACCAACAGAGGCTTATGTTCTTTAACTGCTGCGAGAACCTCTGCTGCTGGTACATCTCTGCCAAGATCGACCACTTCATAACCGTTTGCTCTGAGAAGTGCTGCAACGATGGACTTACCAATGTCGTGAACATCTCCTTCTGCTACGTGGACAACGATCTTTCCTTTTGTTACCGGGGATTCACCAGATTTTTCCTTACAATACTCGATACCATCAAGCATTGCATCTGCAGACATCATAACGTTTGGCAGGAAGATTATACCCTGGTCATAAAGTTTTGTTACTACGCCCATTCCGACCATCAGGGCATCATCAATGAGGGAAATTGGACTTTTTCCGGCTTCAATGGCCTTTTCCAGACCTGCGATCACATCGTCTTCTTCGCCTTCGAAAATAGCTTCAGCGATGGGGCGTATAAGAGCATCCTTTGGATAAAGCTCTGCTGCAGCGTCTTCCGGGGTCATTGATTTTTCCATTTTTACGTTGTATCTGACTAATATATCCTTGTAGTCTATTTTTAACATGCTACACTTCCTTCTATTTTTTAAGGCTCCAATAAGCCTTGATCCAATCTACCTTAGTAGGTCTCTCGACCCAGCTAAGCAACTTCAATTTATGTATTTAAATGTTTGGTTCTTATGGTTTAGGTATATAACCTTTATGTTTGATGTAAATGCATCAAATATAATATGTGCCATAAATAATGAGTTAATTGATGCAGTTTTACTAATTCAACTGTCCAAAGAATAAAATAAATATCTCTTCTAGTGCAACAATTTTTATATATGTTTAACTAAAAAAACACTATTTAGAGGAGGTATAAATAAATTATTGCGGTAAAGCATATAAATGATCTGTGGCAACAGATATTACAGGCTACTAGTTGCGTTTTTTTTTGACAGGCCGCTATTTACCTGAAATGGATTTTAATGAAGCAAAATATTAAAATATCAGTATTTTTCCAAAACCTAACACATAAAAAAAAACTACAGGTATATTTTCAAGATAGCGACTTTTGCACTAAAGAATATATATATCCTCCATGCTCTATAGTTCAACTAAAATGAAAAATATCAAAGAATCATTGGTTAAATAGTAAATTAATATTCATTCAATTTAAAAATGTATGTATGCAGAGCGCAGACAAAAATCAATGCCTGTGAAACTTTTCTCTTAGCTCTTTCACGCCCGCACCCCTGAGGATCTCATCGGCTATCTTTGGAGCATCTGCTGCATTTTCGCAATATACTCCGAGTTCATAGCCAAATACGAAATCCTGTTTCACAGCTCCGCCTCCGCAGACAAAAGGAATGTGGATATCGTTCTCAAGCAACTGGTTATTGATCTCTTTGAACGTGTACATAGTAGTTGTCATCAAAGCAGTACCGGAAAGCATTATAGGTTTTTCCCTCCTGACGACACTGATCACTTCACTCACCAGCACATCGCTTCCAAGGTCTATGACCTCATATCCGCTGGCACGCAACAGGACCGTGACGATCTTTTTTCCAATATCGTGCGTATCCCCTTCCACAACAAAGGACACGACCTTTCCTTTAAACTCATGAGTTGCACTAGAACTCTGTTTACAATATTCAATGCCATCTGTCATGGCATGTGCGGATATAATGACATCCGGAAGGAAAAGAAAACCGTCGTCATATAATTTAGAAACAATGCCCATCCCCTGCATGAGTGCATCATCGATCAAAGACAAAGGGTCCCTGCCTGCTTGGATGGCTGCCTCTAAAGCATCTATCACATCATCTTCATCGCCTTCAAAAACAGCTTCAACGATAGGTCGTATCACAATATCTTCAGGATATAGCTGCTTAGCTATTTCTTCGGGGCTTATTTCCTTTTCAACTTTTACGTTATACCTCACCAGGATCTTGGATGGATCGACATTGATCATATTTTTGCCTCGAATACATTTTTTGAATACTTTTTTATTTGATCTCCCGGCCTAGACAAATAAAGGCTGGATGCCCATTCCAGTTCCCTCTGGTGGCTTTGACCTCTACAGGTATCAGTTCTCCATTATATGATTCAAATGGTGACCTTACTATAGACATTTTTCCGGCCAGTATATCTGCAAGTTCAGCAGCTATTTCTATGGCTTTGTTCTGAGGATGCACATTAAGTATGTTCAAACCCAGCAATTCCTCAGGGGAATATCCCAGACGTTTACACAGGAAGCTATTAGTATGTAATATACACCCATCCTTATCAAGAACAAACAAAAAATCATCTAAACTATCAAATATTCCCTGCAGATTGTTAAGGTCCTTCTGGAAATGTACCTGCTCTCTAATACGTCCAATAGAAGGACCTACCTGAGAAGCAATACTTTCAATTATAGTGCGCGTATTTTGCGCAATAGCATACTCATCATGTGATGCCAGCAAAAGTACTGCTACAATATTACCTTCATATTTCAGGGGTAATATGACAGTAGCTTCCAGTCCTTCAAAATCAAGATCATTGCCAGGGGTCATGGAGTTAATCTCATAATACAATTTATATATCGGATACTCTGTTTTGAGGACCCTTGCCTGAAGAGAATTGGCAGCATACCGCCGGGTATTGTTCACGAACCTGAAAGACAGGCCTTTGTGTGCAACCAGGTTCAGATCGCCTGTAACCTCATCCACAAGATACAATTCACCGCAATCTATTCCCTTGACCTGGGTCACAAGTTCGATCAATTGCTGGAAGATCTCGTTAATATCAGCCGTTGGCGTGAAAAAAGTATCAAGCTCTGAGCATATTTGCATGAAATTGTTGGCATTCTTCCGCTCAGTGATATCAACAACAATGCCCTGTATGTACTCTATGTCGCCCTCAGGATTTCTTTTGATGACCGATCTTTCATCTATCCAGCGTACCTCACCGGATCTTGTAAGGATACGATACTCAAGAGAAATATTATTATCATCTTCCTGGAAGCATCTTGAAATACCGCGGTCTATTTTTTCCAGGTCCGAAGGATGAACTATATCACCATAAAGTATTGCACCTGACATGAATTCCTTTGCGCTGTATCCAAACTGAGAAATGTTCTCAGATACGAATTCTACAGGCCATTTATTATCGACTTTCCAGAAAAAAACAATTGCAGGACTACTTTCGATGACATTTTCCAGGACCTTCCTGACTTCAATGAGCTTCAAGAGCTCCTTTTCTCTTGTTTTCTGCTCCGTGATATCTCTTATAATGGCCATGTAAGCAGGCTTTCCTTCATGCTCGATCACAGATGAGTTGATCTCTGCAGGGATCTTTTTACCCACCTTTGAAAGCAGCTCTATCTCATATTTCAGGAGACTCTCACTTCTTTTTCCCAGTTTCTTTTTGGAGTTGCCGATGAACATGCGACGATATTGAGTGGAAAGAAAGCTTGTGAAGTTTTTGCCGATGGCCTCTGTAAGTGTATATCCTGTGATCTCGATAAACTTGTTATTGGCAAACACAAGCTGATCATCCTGTAAAATGACAATGCCATCATTGCTCTTTTCTACAAGGGTAGAGTACTTCTTTTCAGAGTTCTTGAGCTGCATCTCTGCTTTTTTACGTTCTGCTATGTCTCTGATGGTGATCATGACAGCCGGGTCATTTTCATACGATATGAATGAGAAGCTGACCTCAGCAGGAAAAGTAGCTCCATCTTTCCTGAAGAAGTCCACGTCATAATTGCGTTTTATGCTTCTTTCGTCTCTTAATGCCTTAGCACATCTTTTTGCAAGCATGCGTCTGAAATCCACAGGCACGTGATCAAGCAATATGCTGTTGATGATCTCTTCTTCCTGATACCCTGTCAGCTCCAGGAACTTGGAATTAATGAACCTTAGGATATCTGCCTGTACTATGATTATGCCATCATTACCTTTTTCCACAAGGGCAGAATATTTTGCCTCTGATGCCTTTAACTCCCTTGCAGACCTTTTGCTGTCAGTGACATCTTCAACTGCAAGCAGGACCATGCTTGTCCTGTTGTGGGCTGTACTTACTATCCTGGAATTGATCAGGAGCACACGCTGTCCTTTTTTACTGACATGGATCTCTGTTTCCAGATCATTGAACTCTATGCCATCTTTCAGAAGAACTGACATTCTGTCCTGCAGGACCGGTATATTCCACTGGCCGTCTTCAATGTCGTACATGGAATGTCCTTCTATGGCTGAGGAGCCTGTTAAGAATAAACGGGAAAAGGCAAGGTTTGCAAAGATTATCTTCAAATCACTATCAAGGACCAACAATGCTTCTTTTGCAGTGTTCACAGCATTCCTGAGATAATCGTTCTCTGACATGAGGGATAATTCGTTCCTTTTACTTACTGTGACATCCACAATAGTTCCTTCGACATATTGCAGTGCACCTTTATTATCACATTGTCCGCACAGAAATTTGGCCATCCGGTGTATATTGCCTTTATTGTCAAGTATCCTGCATTCCTGGAAAAGGCACGGAGTGTGCTTCCAGTCCCATTGGAGCACAGAAGACCTGAAACTTTCCCTGTCATCGGGATGTACGATCCCGGCATAGCTGAGATCACCTGAAATGAACTCTTCGGGTGTGTATCCCAGTTGCTCTATATTCTCTGAGACATGATGGACTGACCAGTTCTCATCATTCTTCCATGAAATAGTAAATACAGTATTGCAAAATGTAGTTCCAAGTTTTTTTGCTAAAACATCCATGTGTACACCTGCAATCTTTGATCATAGTGCCGGTTCAAGGTCACTATAATGGTGCCTTATAATGTAGACAACGTGTGATGTGCTCACAATACAGATATTGGTATTAATGAAACTGTTGACTATCATTGAAAAATTCTGCAGGGACAAAAGAGACTTTAAATACAAGTTTGCCCGATTATATATCGGCTCGCATCTAACTTTTGATACTTCCTTCGATCCAATCTACCAAGGAGTATTCAGCAAGATGTGAGCTGCAATCCTTATCAATGTACTTGTTATATATTGTATTTTATAGTTATATGTGTATTAGAGCTAATACGCTTCTCCGTTTGATCCGATATCAATGTACAAAATTCCAGAATGATCCGCAGGTATGAATATAACACCTCTGAAATAGAATTGAGGATACGCATTTTGATGGAGGGTTCCAAATGGAGCATTGCAAGAATCGTATTCAGGCATAGGATATAGAAAAACTTAATATATGAGGCTGTGTTTGAAGTGAGTATGATACCAATAAGATCTTTCATGGTCAAAGGCGCTGGTGTTCATAAAGACAAGCTCGCATCTTTTGAATTAGCCTTAAGGGATGCAGGTATAGAGAAATATAACCTTGTATCTGTTTCAAGCATATTGCCCCCAAATTGTAAGATAGTAAAAAAAGAGGAAGGTCTTCCTGAACTAAAACCAGGAGCCATAGTACATTGTGTCCTTGCAAGGAACCAGACCAATGAGCCTCACCGTCTGATGGCGGCTGCGATCGGTACTGCCATCCCGGTGGCAGCACGGGAACAATATGGATACATCTCAGAACATCATTCCTTTGGAGAAGATGAGATCACTGCAGGAGAATATGCAGAGGACCTTGCTGCAACAATGCTTGCAACAACACTGGGTATCGAATTCAATGTAGAATCTGCATGGCATGAACGTGAACAGGTTTACAAAGCAAGCGGCCATATTTTTGATTCACTGCACATCTGCCAGTGTGCAAAGGGTGATAAAGATGGTAAATGGACCACAGTAGTGGCCGCAATGGTATTCATCATTCCATAATTATAATTACTTTCCCATCTCTTTTTATTTTTATCATATTATTTTTTGGTTGAATAAGATTTTATAGTGCTTACTTAATTATAATATTTGATGGGCTCACATCTCTACGAGTTTGCTACTAGGAACCGATGGACTCTTCTGATCGTATTGATCTGTGTGATATTCATAGCTTTGGCATCTTACTCTATTGAGCAAGACAGAAAAAACACACTTGCAAACATGGAGTCTCAAACCAAAATCGAAGCTATGCATATTGGTATAAGCCTTGGTGCACAGCTTGATGAAGTGACCCGCGATCTTTTAACAATATATGACGTTAAACAAAGCTCTCCTCCACAGGATCAGGATGAGTTCTCATTTAAGGCTAAACCATTGCTCAAAAAATATACATTTCTATCTTCCATTCATTATATCGATACCGAACAAAACCTTACCTTCACATTACCAGCCAGCAGTAATGCTCTGCCAACTGTATATGGTGATAACAGTTCAATATTGGAAATAGCAATGCTTGTAGCCGAGCACACCAATAAGCCATACCTTTCAAGGCCTTATGAGGTCACGCCCGGCAAATATCAATATTCTCTAATGGTGCCTTATGAAGGACACTCGTTTTTCCAGCTCACCTTTACATGCGAAGACATCTTTGCACAGAACAGTGTTTTCAGACAGAACAATGAGATATTGTTACAAGTAATGGATGACCAGAAAGTGGTCTACACGTCACAAGATTATGAATTGGAATTTGAACAGTCAGATAGGTTCCTATCAACTTCAAAAATGAAGCTTTACAACAGGGAAATGTTATTGTATGCATTACCGTCTGATACGCTGTTAAGCACACACCTGGAACTGTGGGAAACGTTCGGACACGGAAGTCTCTATCTCATCTTACTTATTCTCCTATTGATCGTCCTATTCCAGAAGTTCGATATAAGTGAACGCAAGGAGCATGAGCGAAAACTTGAGTTATCCGAAAAAAAATTTAGATCAATATTTAATAATGTCAATGACGCTATTTATATAAATGATCTGAAAGGAAACTTCCTTGAGGTTAATAATGTATTATGTGAAACACTGGGTTATTCCAAGGAAGAACTACTTAAAATGCAAAGATGGGAGATCATGTTCCATCATTCTCCCATTAAAACAGAAAAAAGGATCAATGCAGTTTTTAAAAATAAAGAGGCATTTTCCGAAACAGTACATGTCAGCCGAGATGGCACTCTTATCCCAGTTGAACTGAGCAGCCGACTGATCGATTATGAAGGGCAAAAAGCAATAATAAACATTGCAAGGGACCTGTCCGAGAGTAAAAGGGCTGAAATGCTGCGTAAATCCAATGAGGAACTAATACAGTTAACCAGAATGAAGGATCTTTTCACCGACATACTCCGGCATGATCTTCTTGGCCCTGCATCTGTAATGAAAGGATACACTGAGTTTCTTTTGGATAGCGCAGAAAACGATGAAAAGAAGCAAGTTCTTGAGAAGATATATCAGAATAACCGCAAGCTTATTGAAATGATAGATAATGCTGCAAAGCTTGCAAAGTTCGAGAGTATTGAAGAGCTCGATTTTAAGACAGTTGATCTGCTTCCTCTGATGTTGCCAGTTGTGGATAGCTATCAGCCTCAGTTGAAGGCTAAAGGCATTTCATTGAAAGTACCTAAGGAAAAAGAGTATAATGCTTTGATAAACCCTATCATTGCAGAAGTGTTCTCCAACATACTTTCCAATGCCATCAAATATAGTCCTCCTGATAGTGAGATAATCATCACTATTGAAGATGAACACACAAACTGGAAGGTCCTTATAACAGACTCCGGTGAAGGCGTGGAAGCCGATGACAGGGAACAGATATTTGATCGTTTCAGCAGGGCCCACAAAGGAGGGGTCAAAGGAAGCGGGTTAGGACTGGCCATTGCAAAAAGAATAATTGACCTGCATGGAGGAAACATCGGAGTGACCAGTAACCCGGCTGGCAAAGGAAGTGTGTTCTGGTTCTCCATAAAGAAAGGAGAATGATCCCCTAAAAGATCAGTTCTTTTTCTTCTTTTCAGGCTGGGCTGAAGATACCTTTGAGCCTGCACACCAGTCTTCTATCTCTATATCAGCGATGCTTTTGGAATTTGAAGGCTGGGGTGGAAGATCGCACCAGCCATCTATCTCTTCTTCCATCGTAGGGACTATAATGTCTTTTTTCTTTTCAGCCGTATTATTTATCTTTTTAGAGCTGGCCATTGTCTCACCCATTAGCTAATGCTTAAAGATAAAATGTAACATTGCTTATTTAAGGGTGATGTATCGTCAATATACTTTTTTACACTCAGCATCATATCGATCTTGACCATAAACCCCTTACTTTATAGTCAAAATACCAAGTCTGTAGTCAAACCGCATATGTTCAAACAATTTCCTATTACTAAGTGGAGATCCATTTTAATTTTAATTTTAATTGTAAAATCTGAAGTTACGACCTCATCTCCAAACAACAATAAAAATTACTTTTCATTGACTGTGCGGGCAAAGGCATTACTTTATGGTCAATCTTGGTTTTTGATCCATAACAGGGTGATTATGATGTAAAGATGCCTAATTGATTGTAAAGAATCACATTCTTTATGGAAAGCTATATATACATTATGTAAAGTATACTTTACATGGTGATTAAAGTGCAAACCAAAGATACAGGTGTGTTGATCACAGGGTTTTTTATAAGTCTGATCGGAATAGGAATTCATATTTTTGAACCAGGGTGGATCATAAATCCAAGTGGAACTGGTGGTGCATTCGTAGGTGCAGGGATCGTATTAATCGGACTCGGTATCCGTAGCATCCGACTTAAAAATAAAGGAACCATAGTGGAAGATGAAAGAATATTTTATATTGCTGAGAAAGCCAGTCACAAAACTTTGACGATACTTATAATCCTCCAAGGCATATTGATGGCGTTTCTTGGAATTACGGCGTTCGATATTCAGGCATATCCCATTGTGTCTTTATTGTTTGCTATAACAGTGTTGACATATGTGGGATTTTATCACTGGTACAAAAGACGGTTTTAATTATAGGACGGATGTTGAATGAAAAATAATCTAAAGGTCTGGAGAGCAAAGAAAGATATTACTCAGGAACAGCTGGCAAATGAAATGGAGGTGACAAGGCAAACCATCAATGCTATAGAACGTGGTAAATATGATCCAAGTATAACATTGGCGTTCAAAATGGCACGATTCTTCGAATGTTCAATTGAAGATATTTTTCTTTACGAAGAATGATGTTAACAGGTATGTTGACATCGCACCCACTTATGGTATACAGTTTACAGAATTTATAGTCAATTTGATTTAATGATCTAACTCTATTGTATCAAAAGCTTTAAATAATATATTTAAATAGTAGGATTCCGTATGCCTTAAAAGAGGTGTAAAAATGGTAAAAGACATCACATCATCAAAAAAAGACCATCCGGTCATCAAGTTGAAACCAGTACTGCATGGAGTCATGTTGAACGAAAATGTTCATTCCATGTCAAAAGGCAGGACCTTTAAAAACATTGTTTATTATTGACTCGATAGAAAACAGATCTTGAATTTTCAATGGCAACCTTGCAGTTCCATTGATCAGCTTTTTTTGACATCGTATTCACATGATCTCCATTTTAAAAGGGTCCTATGATCATTTATTGTCTTTATCACATTGATTTTGAGAACTTTTGGAATCTGAAAGAGTGGGCACTTCTTCATGACCACATGCTTCGAACTGCCAATCCTTCCAAATGTCTTGATCTCCTCTCACCAGATAATTTCGATATGCTGGTGATCATGGGTGGTACTATGAGCGTATACGAAAAAGATGAACATCAGTGGCTGTACAAAGAGAAGGCATTTGTAAAGGAAATCCTCAGACTCGGTAAACCTATATTGGGTATCTGTTTTGGAGGCCAGATGCTTGCTCAACTATTAGGTGCAGATGTAAGGCCAAATGCACACAAAGAAATAGGCTGGCATCATGTAAGGAAAATCCCGGTGTGGCATGATCTTCTTAAAGGTTTGCCAGACACATTTCCTGTTTTCCAGTGGCATGGTGACACGTTCGAAATACCTGAGTGCCATAAGATTGTTTGAAAGCGAGGCATGTCAGAATCAAGGTTTCATTTACAACAAAAATGTAATAGGACTGCAGTTTCATCCAGAGGCCAATGACATTTGGATAAAAGAACTAATAGAACATTGCAGGGAAAACATAGTGCAAGGCCTTTATATACAAAACGAGGAAAACATTTTATGCAGAGAACCAGAATGAGCAATATCTAAAAAGATCATGTTCCAGCTACTTGACACGCCTTCTACAATGAAATGTTGAATGTGAATGATATATCTTGACAGGATACTATGAATATCCAATTCTCTTTATATAATCTGAAACTTATATGATCTACCGGACTTAATAGGTGATCACATGTTCGTACTTAGTATCATTGCCTGCAGGATGTTCGAGGATGAGCTCGTCTGTATGATCGAAAAACACGGAAATATTGCTACACTGGTACTGGTCGAGGATGAGAATAGTACGAGCATTGCCAGAAAATTAGAGCACTGTGGATATGCATACAAGGTCTTACCTCTCGAAAAAATACCACAGTTCATAACAGATACTTCTCCAGATAATACTATAGTCGTAATACACATGCTTGAACTTGCATTACATGCAATACCTGAAAATCTCAGAAGAACAGTTTACGGAAAAATAGAACAGATGAGAGTATATTCACAGACTGTCCTATTATTCTAT
>JAHFZE010000028.1 GCA_020854785.1 Methanomethylovorans sp. | reverse complement strand
TACTCTGCAACACCGAGCTTTGTATCCTCTACGTTCATCTGGACAAGCATCTCTCCGTAGCCATCATAGAACTTGTTGTAAAGCTCGATCCTGCGGTCCATTTCCGGTGATTCTTTGACAAGTCCGTCACTCCCCAGTTTCAATTCAGGGTCGACTCCGCACACATTTTCTCCACAAACGATGGTAATGCCTGAGATCGCAGCACCTATAGTGAAGTGTTCCCAGTTGTTCCTTGCGATATCTGTCGAACCGAGTGCACCGGTGAAGATCGGCAATTTCATCTTGACCTTTCTTCTCCAACCGTACTCAGTCTCTGTATTGACGTTAGGGAATCTTGCAGTTTCAGGGCCTGGGACCATACCTTCAGGCAGCCCTATAGCACCGACCGCATATCCCTGAATGTTAAGATGTGAATAATCTATTGGGTAATTTTTATCCCCTCCGGCGGTGATCTCTCCGAAAGGTCCGGGATATATCACTTCACGTCCCCGGAATGATGACTTGAATATTTCACAATTGCCACGGCATCCGTCTATACAACGCGTACAGATACCTGACATTGGTGTTACGTTCTTTGACCTGTTGAAGGTCCTGGTGGCTTCATTAGCATTTGGTTGTCTTAGGTTTCCCATGATCTCACTTCCTCACAATAACAGTACTCACAATGCAGGATATAGAATACTGTGTCCTTTCCATTATTAAGCAATAGGATAGTGGTTGACTTGTATTAGTATTTATAGTTTTTGAAATACATTCTTTTGTTCATTATCACATGTAAGTAACTGTGGACATTATGGGACCGTTTGAACTCCAGTTTCATGTAAATTGTATCGAAACCTTTGGTTTAGAATGTTTTCTGCATATTCAAAAGTTTTATATAAAAAAATTAATATACTATCTCTCTGAGGTTCGTATGCAGATCAAAAGCAAAGAACAACTTGTAATTTTAGAAAGAAATCATTATAGTTAGTCTTGAGTTAATTTTATATTCTAATATGGGGTTTAAGCCAGTAAAATGGCGAAAATAGTGCTGTCGTTAGAGAGACCATTAAACTAGAACACTACTAAGGAACCTGATAAGGAACAAACGAAACTTAATCTTTGAAGGAGATTCTTAAAAGGTCAGTCCTATTTTTAAGGAGTCTATAAATGCAGGCAAAGAAGATCGGTACAATCCATAAAATTTTAAGAGTTATTGCAAGTTTTTTCCCTTTATTTATCATTGCAGTGGTTGCCGCTGGCATTACTCTCGCCTACATTATAGACCGGCCTGATTTTGCCGTCAGAGGCTTGCTGGTAGCCGTACCGGGAATATTCTCTGCCATATTTTTGTCAAAAATGTTTAGAAAGGACCTTGTCCATGATGAATCTGTTATCAAAAGGCTCTCTTTGAACCAAAGGACCATGGTTCTAGCTTTTATAACACTTTATCTGTTGTCCATCCTACTGCTCTTCCTGAGTGACACAAGGACATGGTATTACTTTGGAACAATGACTTTGATCTATGTATTGATCCTGAATCAGATATTCTCCAAGTCGTCAAAAGCCCATATCATTCTAATAGAGCTGTTTCTATCGAGCTTGAACTTGATCTATAGTGTTACGTTAAAATATCCTTTATATTTTGGCGGTACTGATATCATTTCACATCTCTTTCTCTCAGAAGTGACTTATCTTTCAGGGCATGTGGCTCCGACGGACCTGAGCACTTTTTATGCCAGCTTTCCCTTATTCCATATTTTAAGCTCCCAGTTCTCTTATCTATTAGGAATGGATCTGCAAACAGCTTACTTCATTGGATCAGGTTTTGTCTATTCGGTTCTGATCGTTTTCGTATACTACTTCTTTATGAAAACCACAAATAACTCTACATTTTCTCTTTTGGCCTGCATGGTGTATTCAGTCAGCGGCACTGTTGTATATTATGGGATGTATATGATCACAAGGACTTTAGCCTATGTAGGATTGATCATAATCCTGTATCTTTTGTACAAAAAAGATGCCAATAATCGCGGTTTTGTGTATCAGGGGCTCGCTATTCTTCTTACTGTATTTGTAGTGCTTGTTCATCAGGTCTCTGCTGCTCAGATAGCAATTATACTCTTCCTTCTTTTGGCAAGTGAATTGATCTTGTCGAATGAAAGATATATTAACTTCACATATTTTTCATTGTTCTGTTCAATGTTCATGGGGTATTGGTTCTACTTTGCAAATGTTTTTGTAGAAGAGTTGTTACTGAGTCGGTCTGATATTCAATTTTATGAAGAGTTCCAGATCAAAGAAACCGTACAGATGGGGTATGAGTGGATATATATACTTAATCATCTTGACGTATCCGTGTTTTTGTTCTTTGCTCTTATTGGGATAGGCTATCTTCTGTGGGATCGCATCAAAACAGACAAAAGAAACTATCTGGATTACTTCTCTGTGTTCGCCCTCTTTGCTTTACTTACTCTGGTGCTGTATATCCCAACTCCGATACAGACCCTGTGGCAAACAATGACCTTGTTCAGATTTGATAGGTTCATGCTGCTGATCAGCCCCTTCATGGCTTTTGTCATGGCAGCAGGAGTTTACATTCTATTTTCACACCTTTCGGACGGCGGTAAGAGGCCAGGCTGGATGATCATTATATCTGCATTGATGGCTATCTTTGTGCTTACTTCTGTTTACTATAATGGTCCGGAATCAAAGCCCATATTATCAGATCCTGTTAGAGAATACTTTACTTCAGATGAGATCAAAGGATTCAATTATTTGATGGATCACGTTGATCCCGGATCAGAATTGCATACTGATTATCATGCACACAGGTTCTTCATCCAACAAAACTTCAGTGAGTCGGAAGAATTGGGGTTAACTTTCTTCAGAAGCTATACTATTTCGAGCATCGATGACATTCCGGATTATAGGGGCTATGTGATCATAAGGCAAAAACAGTTTTTGGATGGAGGTATATATACTGGCTCAGGTTCCTCTAATTTCCTCTATGGGCCGGAAGATGGTAATGATGCAGCATTATTGAGTGCATTATCAAGCTACGGAAAGATATATTCTAATTCAGGAGTTGAATTGTATCTTTGAGATGTTGAAGTCTTGGATCTTTTTAACAATACTCCTTTCCCCGGGGTATATTCTATCTAAAATTAAGTATCGAGCTTGTGATCAAGTACCTTATCTTTTGTAATGTTGTTTCCCATGGCACCTAAGAAAGGATTTATATTAATGGCTACTGTACCTTCTTATAGTGTTGTGCAGTCTTCAAGGGCCTTGCATATATTTTCCGAACTCAGTAAAGAGTTCCAAGACATATATTTGATAATGCAGTCCTATGATATGAATGAGGTCGAACTGGATAACCTGATCCAGGTAAAGCCTTTGATTCGCATTGATGGTAGTTTTTCCCTCTTGAAAGGAATGATCTACAGGCTTCAATTAACCCTTTCTGCATTCAGGTTCGCGATCCGTTCTCATCGGGATTTTGCTATATTGAGAGGATATGACTCGATTATGCTACTCGTCTTACTGAAGCTCATAGGTGTCAAGGTATATTCCGATTTTCATGGAAAGTACGATCTTGAATTGTCCCAGCGGGGAAAACACCTGAGAAGTTTCTTTGTCAAATATATCGATATGATCACTTTGAAATTGAGCGATCGTATCATTGTTGTCAGCGAAGGTAT
>JAHFZE010000047.1 GCA_020854785.1 Methanomethylovorans sp. | reverse complement strand
TTAACACCCGTGTGTTCATCCTTATTGCCAAGAGCATTGCACTCACATCCAGTTTCAAAGGAAGGTCTCATCTGGCTGAAATCAAGCGGCTTTACTTTGTCCTGCAGTTTTTGGAGTTCGATCACATATGCCCTGGGGACAATATCTGGCCGCCTGCTAAGCATCTGGCCGAGTTTTATGAAACTTGGTCCCAGTTCCTCAAATGCATCACGGAGCTTTGCTGCACCGTCACGATTTTTAAGATCGAGGCTACAGGTACATTTACTGTTGGATATGTAATTACGTTTTATATCCTTGTAAAGCAGGAAGAACAGGTTGTATTTGATGAATACCCGGCCAATCGTAAGATATCTGCGTGTTTTCCTAAACATCTAAGGATAGTAATGCTCTTTGGTAAATATATGTTCTCCATGTTCAAACATCACAAAAGGAAATTTTTTATTGTGCTGCACAATCCAATAGCTGTGCTATTGTATATTGCGCACTGCGCTCATCAGGGGGGGCACATTCTATAGGGGTAGTTGCTGTCTATGGAATGGGCTATCTGGAAGTTATTGACCTTATTGCATTTATTGCATTTGTTTTACTATGGGGGGCTACAGTCAGCTGGGGATGCAGCCTTCCATTTAAGGACTCAGAAATGTTGTTGGCATGACTTTTCATCCAGTCACAGGTTGGCTATATGTTACCGAGAATGGCAGGGGCTGGCCAGCAGACCTGTTGATGCAATAGCATTAATGAAGTTTCCCTGTTTGAGATCGATGACAATGATGGCCTATATGCAGGATATACTATGCTGGTTGATCCTTTTGTTGTATAAGCTAAAAGATTCAACATATTTATCATTCAATAAAGAGAACTGATAAAGGAAGATGGTAGAGAAAGATGGTATGTCCTGACATAATAAGGCAGTTTAGAGCCGGGGATCATATAGCTCTGCTCTATGCTACTACGTTTGAACTAATTGACATAGTGACAAACTATGTACAAGATGGTATAGATCATGATGAAAGCTGTGTCATTCATCTGCCTTCAAGGCTGGCAGAGGAATCTCTTGATGCCTTTACGGAGGCTGGCATGGATGCATATGATCTCATAGTGAAAGGGCAACTGCAACTAATACCATGTAATATTTCATCATCCGCTTCACAAGCAATTGATCATCCGATCTCGGATGAATTGAAAAAAGCCAGAGATAAAGCAACAAGTGCAGGATATGCGGGGCTTAGGATGATTTCGTGCCCTGTAACAATAAATCAGGACGAATGGCCAGTTTTTTTTTCTCATGAAAAAGATGTGCATCAGATGATCAAGGATAGTGGTGTTATCCTGTTACGTACTTTTCCGCTGGATCCTCTTTCCAGTTCCCAGATGTTGGATGTGCTGGAACTTTATGACTACGTAATGTTGAAAAAGCAAGGGAAATGGTCATTCATAAGTACATATCAGGATCCGGTTCAAACAGATGACCATTGTTCTGAAAAACTTGGCCTTTACAGCAGGATACTTGACAGGATATGGACAGGATTGTGGGTTATAGACAAAAATGACAGGGTCATTTTCTTTAATCCGGGTATGGAAGCTATTTCAGGGATCTCGAGAGAACAGGTTTTTGGAAACGATCTGCTAGATTACGTAAAGGATATGGCCATCGATGCAGGGGAGAATTTCCTGAAAATGTTCCACAAAGCAAAGGACACCAGAAAACCTGTACCTTATGACCTTTTGCCATTTGTGAACCCGGAGGAAGGTATTCTGTACCAGAGTGGTGTACTGTACCCTCTTTTTGATAGATCTGATGAATATGAAGGTATGGTGGGAACAGTAGAAGATATTACCGAGAGGAAAAGGGCAGAAGAGGCTTTGCTTGCAGCTGAGGAAAAGTATCGTCTGATATTCGAGAACTCTCCTCTTGGCATATTCCATTTCGATGATAAAGGAACTATCACTCACTGTAATGATATGTTCCTGGATATTGTGGGTACTACAAAGGATAAGCTCATCGGTTTCAACATGGTCACTTCCATTGAAGACAAAAAGATGGCTGGGGCTGTACAGGCAGTACTCTCAAGGCAACTGGGACACTACGAAGGGGAGTACAGATCAGTTATAAGCAGTAAGCTAACATCTATTAAAGCTGATTTCAGCCCCAATATATCCTCTGATGGCAAGCTTCTTGGAGGCATAGGGATATTTGAGGACATTACGGAAAGGAAAAAAGCAGAAGAGGCTTTGAAGCTCGATGAGTCCAGATTGCAGGCCCTGCTGGAGCTGAGTCAGATGAGCGATGTTTCTCTGAAGCAAATTGCCGACTTCACTCAGGAGGAAGCAGTAAGGCTGACCCAGAGCAAACTGGGCTATCTGGCGTTCCTTAATCAAAGTCTTGAAGTCCCTGGTCTGGGGACTACATATCCTACACAGAGCAGGATAGGTTATCTGGACTTCCTTAAGGACAAGCAGACGGTGTTATCCATGTATACTTGGTCAAAGACCTCTTGGTCAAAGAAAGCTATGAAAGAATGTAATATTGAAGATATGAAGCTCGATTATTCTTTAGAGCACATAGGTTTGTGGGGTGAAGCTATCAGGCAGCGTAAGCCCATCATCACTAATGATTATGGTGCGCCCAATCCATGGAAGAAAGGATATCCTGCGAACCATGTGAAAATAACCAGGCACATGAACATCCCTGTCTTTGATGGTGATAGGATAGTAGCAGTGGCAGGAGTTGGTAACAAGGATACGGGTTATGACGAATCTGATGTACGCCAGCTGACACTGCTCATGGCTGGCATGTGGCGTCAGGTCCAGCGCAAGAGAGCAGAGGACAGTCTCAAAAAATATGCTGAGGAGCTGGCTAAGGCGAATGAAGAGCTTTCAAAGGCTAACGAGGAACTCAAATCCCTGGATCGCATGAAGGATGAGTTCCTTTCCAATGTAAGCCACGAGTTCAAGACACCTCTTACGTCTATCAGGGGATACAGCCAGCTAATTCTTGATGGGACCCTTGGTGATATCAACGACCAGCAAAAAAAAGCTATGGATACCGTCATTCGCAATTCAGATCGACTCAGGCGTCTTGTGGACTCGTTGCTTTACCTTAGCAGAGCGCAGGTAGGAAGAATGAGTTACTATTTCGAAAAGCTTCAACTTGAGGACCTTATCAATAATAGCATCAATGATCTGCTTCTTCAGGCAAAGAATAAAGGCATTGTCCTTCGAACAGAAATGGAAGATATTCCACCGGTCAGAGCAGATAAGGATAAACTGACCGATGTGTTGACAAATCTAATCGATAATGCTCTTAAGTTCACTTCCGATGGAGGTCAGATCATTGTCTCTGCAAGAACAGTTCCTAATGGGGTCCATATGGAGGTAAAGGATACGGGTATAGGCATACCTGCGGACCATATCCCTCATCTGTTCCAGAGATTCTATCAGGTAGATTCTTCAGCCAGCAGAAGATATGGAGGCACAGGATTGGGATTGTATATCTCTAAGACCATAGTGGAAGCACATGGGGGAAAGATCTGGATCGAGAGCGAAGAAGGCAGGGGGACTACAGTGCATGTGGAACTGCCTCAGTGGAAGGAATAAGGACGAATTGCCGCAAGGAGTTAAAAGTATCAGGTTCAGTATTACCTGTTATACCGTGTAAATAAGCTTAGTCTGCTCTTCATACTGTAAAATAAGTGCAAAGGTGTTCTGAATGAAAGTGATGATCATTGGTGGATTTCTTGGAAGTGGAAAAACGACAACATTGCTAAGCCTTGGAAGGCATATGGTGGAAAAAGGCCACAGAGTTGCCATCATAGTTAATGAGGTCGGAGAAGTGGGGGTAGATGGAGAGACTTTGTCAGGTTCCGGACTTATTGCAAAGGAACTTACAAGTGGGTGTATCTGCTGTACACTTAGGATCAGCATGGAGTATACATTGCAGACCTTGGAAGAGGAATATGAGCCGGACGTGCTCATTATCGAACCTACGGGTATTGCTCTTCCTTTGCAGATAAAGGAGCATGTGGCTCGGATGGGATTACCTGACCTTTCGTTTGCTCCGGTGGTCACTATAGTGGATGCCAGCAGGTTCAATATAGAACTGTCACAGGTACCGAGGTTTATCACGGCACAGATAGAGGAAGCTGAGATCCTGTGTGTGAACAAGATCGATCTTGTGGACAGGGAAACTCTGGTCAGTGTAACAGGGAGTCTCATGGATCTCAATCCTGATGCCCTTTTCGTGGAGTTCTCTGCCAGACGGGCAGATGCACAGTTTATGCGGTTCATAGACCTGCTGGCAGGAGAGGGTACTGCCCGTCAGGAAGGAGAGAACAGGAATTCTATTGAACTTTCTCAGGTGTCCAGTTACTCTGGAATATATTCCATTGATTCTCAAGGTCTTCTTAGGGACGATATGGCGGCTATGATCCTAAATATACTGGAAGAAGTAAAGGAAAAGATCGAATTGCTCAATCCTTTGTTTATAGGTCATGTGAAAGTTTCCCTGAGTTTAGGGAAAGATCTGATCAAAGGCAGTCTGACATCTTCCCAGGGCCAGCCTATGGTAGAGCTACTTGACAATTCGGGGCAGGGCAATGATAAGTTAAAGTTCCTTTCAGCGGTCACGCAGCTAACTAAAGCAGACCTTGTGCAGATCATTGATTCTGTCATCCACAGCAACCTGGAGAGAAAAAATGTAGGATATGGGTCCACAGATCCCGTAACTGGCCTGATCAATATAAAAGGAACAAGTAACTGAAATTCTTCCATTCTCTTTTTTCTTTTTATCTTCAATTTACTGCATCATCTCTTCTGCTAAACAAAATCGGAAAGCATTATAAGTGTGCATGCTGTATGATATATAGCTAAGTAAAAGTTGATTTTTTACTCATAAGGGATGGTATCTTTGGGCGCAAAGCTAGGCGATATAGTTGCTGTAGAGTATATTGGTACTCTTGATAACGGCGGGGTTTTTGACAGTTCTGAAATGCAGGGTGGTCCTCTGGAATTCCAGGTTGGCGGAGGTCAGGTGTTACAGGGCTTTGAAGATGCTGTATTGGGTATGGAGATAGGCGATAAAAAGACCATAAGACTTGAACCTTCCGAGGGTTATGGAGAATATAGTAAGAATCTGATAGAAACTATTCCCAGGACTTCCATTCCCAATCATGAGAGGTTAAAGGAGGATACCATGCTGCTGGTAAGCCTTCCGGATGGGTCCAAGATGCCGGCCTCTATAACAGCGATAACTGAGGAGACTGTGACACTGGACATGAACCATCCGCTGGCCGGCGAAGTGCTGCATTTTGAAATAAAAGTTGTGGGGATCAACTGATCTTTATTTTTTTCTCGGTTCTATCTAAGAAAATTAGTTTTTTGTATGTGTACCAATGCGGTATATTTATCTTGCATGAGAGGTAATGATGTTCACTTAGTATCATCTAGAGATCATATTATTCGTACTTAATTAGTTCCAGATGTTTATTTTGTCAACTGGTGGTATTTAAAATGGGTTTTACTGAAAAACTTGGACCAAGACTGCTCAATAGGCATGAAATACCTCTGCTCTTTTCTTTTTTTTTCCTTCTTGTAGCATTAAAAGCAATTTTAATATTTCCGTTCACTACTCCCTGGATATTTGCAGATGAACTTGTATACTCAAAGCTTGCTCAAAATATTTTGGACTTTGTCTTCCTAAGTGATATAACAGACGCTCAAACGTATCCACCCGGCTATTCGATTTTCTTATCCGTTGCTGATCTCTTTTCTTCGGACAAACAGGCATTATATCGTAACATGCTGTTTGTGAACAGTTTCCTTTCCTCTTCAATCATTTTCCCGGCATATTTCATATTGAAAAAGTATACTTCAAAGTTTCAGGCTCTGGGTGGTTCTTTAATAGTATCGACGCTTCCAAGTATTGTAACATACACATTCGTACTGATGAGTGAGAACCTTTTTGTTCCCCTCACGCTCTATTCAGTTTGGTTTCTCCATGAGTGTTTTGAACACGATAAGATGCAATGGCATTTTCTGGCAGGTATATCTATCTTTTACCTTTATCTTACGAGAGAAACAGGGATCGTATTCATTGTTTCAGTATTTATATCAATCTTTTATTTTTTTTGGACCAGTGGAAGCAATATAACATCAAAGACCCTGAAAAATTGGCTAGTTCTGGTCTTTTCCTTTGCGTTGCCAACTGTTGGCTGGTCGTTATATAAAAAAACAGAGTTCTCTGCAGGTTCATTATATGATACTTCAACATATTCTTCTTCCCTGTTGGACAGCTTCACTAAGATCGATGCATTTGAGCTATTTGTTCGCTTGGTGCTCAATGAGATAGGATACATAATATTGTCCACCTACATTGTTATTTTCATTCTATGTGTCCTATTGATTTCAGAAAGCATATTCAAGTTAAAGTCTGCTGGACCTTCTGGCGATCTTGCAATGGGTGGTCCGAAAAATATTATCGCTTTAAATTCAACCATTGTATATTTCATTAGTTTTAGTGCAGGATTAATACTAATTACAGTTGCACATATGAAGAGATATATAGGTAATCCTGAAAACTTTATTTTTGGGAGGTATATCGACCCGATAGTACCTGTGGTCTTTTTATTCGGCCTTATAGGAATAGCTTTCTTACAGGCCAGATATGATGATATCGTCATTAAGAGGAAGTATAAACAAATAATGTTCTTAACTATTTTAGTTCTTCCCTTCCTTTACTACTTACCGCATACCTATTATGGTTTCCCGAATATGTTCGGCATTTATTATGTGCTATATCTGCAGAAATATATGAGCTACACGATCTTACTTTTTCTATTTGCAGTACTTTTTGCGATCATACCGTTCTATCTCCTGAAAGATATGCATAATAAAAGGTCGATGAATTTGTTCTTTGCCTATCTTATAATCTTATCTTTACTCCTTTGCATACCTACATATGAAAAGCAGCTTGAACATATGAGGAATACGGAAAGTGTGAATCAGATCGGAAGATACTTAGAGGATCACAGTTCAGATGATACTCTTATTTTGATGGACCAGGAGGATGTGGGTAAATATTTGGGTTATCATATGTGGTTCCTTACTCGATATTGGATAAATGGTGAATTTGTCCAAGGTCATATATATGATGGTCCTTCAGGGCTTAGAACGAAAGAACTTATGAATGATGCAGATTACATGATCTCAAAGAAATTATTACGTTATGAGTGTGTACAGGCAACAGACAACGGATACAAGTTGTATGATCTAAAAGCATCTCCGCAGCTTCATTCAAATGTTACACTGCCATATACTATAGATATTGGAAAGGATGATCAACATTTGGTCGAGGATTTTTATGGTCCGGAATTGGGAAAAAAAAGGTGGACAACTAATTCTTCAAAGATCAAAATAGAATACGCTCAAGATCAAGGGCCGTTTATTTTACACGTAATGATGGAAGCACCAAGACCCGAAAAAGACCCTGCCAACGTTACTTTCTATATGAATGGGAACAAGATAGGTTCTGCGGAGAAAATTGTAGGTGTCAGGTATTATTCAGTTGTAGTACCCCAAAACTATTTGGAGGCCAGGTATCAGATCCTGGAGATCAGGACCAATACTTGGAAACCTATTGATCATGGAATAGCAGATGACACTCGAGTTCTTGGAGTTCAGATAGATTGGATAAAAATTGATTCATTGTAAGATATATTGCGTTATATTTATCTTATATGAGTGATTATGGATTTTAATTGAGGCGATGTACATGGAATGCATTTTTTGCAAGATAATCTCAGGGTCTATTCCTTCTTATAAAGTTTATGAAGATGATCTCGTATTTGCTTTCCTTGACATCTACCCGTGCTCTCAAGGGCATACAATAGTGATGCCCAAAAAGCATATAGGTTTGTTCACTGAAATGAACAAAAAAGATGCTTCCGATCTCTTCTCCTCAGTGAATATCATTTCAAAGGCTGTTTGCAGGGCTTTTGGCCTGGATGGTATGAACATCGGTATGAATGTAGGTGAAGTCGCCGGACAAAGTGTACCACATGTGCATGTCCACATAATTCCCCGTAAAGAAGGAGATAACGGCGGATCGATGCACAATATAGTGGAGACAAATCCAGGAACTGAAAATCTGGCGGATCTGGCAAAGAAGATAAGAGGATCGTTCTAAGATCCAATTTTTCCGATCAAAGTGTGATCCTGCTCCTCAAAGAAAAGAGGCCTATTATGCTTAGACCAGTGTTCAGATCCATGCGCCCTTATCAATGGTACAAGAATTTTGTACTTTTTCTTTGTTTAATTTTTTCAAAGAACTTACTCAACCTTGAAATGTGGCTGGATCTGA
>JAHFZE010000018.1 GCA_020854785.1 Methanomethylovorans sp. | reverse complement strand
GGCAATGAATCGGACATTATGCATAGGCAAGACGATTTCCGTCAGACGTCCAACTTCCAGATAGTTTCGGCCCAACCTCGACATATCTTTTACAATGAGAGTAGCAACCTGGTCTGATTCGATTAACACTAACAATTCCCTGAATCCGTCTCGGTTAAAAGTCACACCCGAAACACCATCGTCCATGAAAACCTTATCATAGCCTCGGTCGAGAGCTAGCTTTTTCATTTGCAATCCGCATGCCTTCTGCTGCTTCTCAAGATGCCGCAGCACGATCAGACTTTCTTTTTCATTAGCTGGAAATACATCTACACCGGTAATAATCCCGTGCTTGCAATCCACTGTAGATTCCAGCAGATATCCAATGCCGCGTTTAGCTCCATGATGGATATAGCCGCTATCTAAATCCGTTGAACTTGTTGTCTGTTTTTCAGGCACTATCCGTTCCGGAGGAGTTTTAAAGCCGGGCTGATCGGATAACTCCTCATCCAATGCGTCCAGATAGCTATGCATGCTCTTCTTTACTGTTCTCTCCACATCCAACCAACTGGAACGGGCAACATTTGATGGCACGAAACTGCCATCGGATGCCATATGCTCTCCATCAACCAAGCCAGTTTCCATGCATCTCTTGACTATTTCGAAGAAGATATCCTCAAACAAAGAACTCTCTTTCCATTTCCTTCTTCGATTTTGACTGAAGAAAGAATGGTCTGGTATCTTGTCTGTCAACTTGAATCCACAAAACCAGCGATAGGCAATGTTCAGGCGAATTTCTTCGACAAGACGACGCTCGGATTTGATGCCATATAGATATCCGACTAGCAGCATCTTTATCATACTGGCCGGGTCGATAGATTTTCTGCCTCTTTTGGAATAGTATGGAGACATCATATCATAGAGGAAATCGAAGGATATGTGCTGGTCAATCTGTTTAAGCAGGTGGTCCTCCGGTATAATCTCTCCGATATCCATCATAATCATCTGTATTTGGCCATCCTGATATCCCATCATGCTACCACCCCTCTTAATTATTATATCATGCAGAGGGGCCATAACGTATTTTGTCAACAGGTCCTTGATTTGACACTACCAGGTTACTTTGGGAGTAACAAAGCTGTTGTTACCGTTATCTTTTTTTTCGCCTTGTTCTTCTTTTTCTCTCGTTTTTTGGATTATTGTCTCCCACAATTAAATCCTCCTTCCATCTTTTTTTGCCTTTAATCTGGTATTGTTTTCGTTAGCATTTATGCGCCTATTTATATCGAAATATAGCAGCAGCACCTGTATCCCCCAGCATTTGCTCTTTTGGAAGGACTACGACTTCACCTCTGTTTTTTAGCACCAATTCAGCGATATCATCCAATAAATCATCACAATCAGCATCTTGTATGTGCCCTGCTTCAATTTCTCCGGAATCATGACTGATTTTCCCTGGCAAAATTTTGTCCGCTTCTATAAAAACTGTTTTTACTCTGTTTTCAAAAGCAGCCTTGGTCACTAGCGCCAAGTCATCCGAGCCTAATGAATTTGCTTTAGCAGCTTCAAAAGAATCTACTAAATTCATTATTTTTTTCAGATAAATTGGCTCTATGATCTCAAGCGCCTTCTCTGTTAGCTGCTCTGTTTCTAAAGATTCATAAGAAGAGTCTATTCCCCGATCCAATAAATATTGATTGTGGCTTACATGTCTGAACAAAGAATGGTACTCCTTTAATGAAACCAAGATGAGAGGTAATTCAGATGGCCTGGAATAATGCTCTAATATAAACCGATCTACATATCTAAAAAACTTTTCTGTGTCCTTATCGATCTCTGCTTTTTTCCCGCCATGGCCATAGTACATGCCCGTATCGCCCGCATCTCCGGATAACCTATGCGCTTGATAGGCACCCGTGTGTTCTTCCCCTAAGACTTCAGTCATGGTTCTGGGCGTTCCGGGCTTCAATTCAATCTCTTGATAGCCATATCTGTTACCTTGATATAGAGAAAATTCGTTACGGCTTAGACCTAATAACTGATATCTATCCACTGATTGAAAGATCCGGATAAGGGGCTTAATATGAAAGCTGTCTGCTGCGACAGCGAACTCTTTTACCTGACTTTGGAGCCTGTATACAACACATTTTTGCGAGTTTGTAAGTATCGCCAAACCGTCCAAAGTTTTATTCCAAAAGTTTTTATCCTCTTCTATCTGATAAAACGGCTTCATTATGGAATCAATATCACTTTTTTGATATTCCAGTCTTAACGAATTTTCGATTTTTCGAATTAAATTTTTGAAGACAATGGGGTCTTGATTATTCTCCGGTGAATGCCTGTAAGTTGGTTGATAAAGAGATATGCACGGAACATGCCCCTCATAAATGATATCATTTGGAAAATCTTTGATAATTTCAAATAGCATATTGTACCCCTTAATTCTTTAGTGATTGCTTTTTAATAATATTTCGACTATTCCAATAATGTGTTGGGCGAATATTTATAAAGATCCAATGCTCCTTTTGCCATACATAAAGTTACTAAATTCGCATAATTCTCGATATTTTCGACATCTTTTTCTCCCAAAACATTTAGACTAATCTCATTTATGCTCAAGTTCTCTTCTTTTATAGCCATAGCAACCGCTTCATCAAACGACCCACCATATAATTTATCATTTCGCACATTGCTATATATGTATTTTCGATTCCCGTGTCATCGATCATTGGTTTTAAAATATCACTAAAAAGTACTTTGATTTTGTTTAATGAGACATTGATTTAACTTCCTCATGTTTATTTTTCATTGGTACTGGTTGGATTTAACCTGATCGTCAGCTAACGTTTAACACCTTCCTTCTTTCTATAAGATAATTGTATCTATCGTATACCTTCTTTACGATATCGGCCCACGATACGTACAGCGTATCCCGCGCGCCATATCCTGCCTTTAGTGCGAGTCCATCTGTTAATATTATCTGCTTAATCTTTTCTGCAAAATCGCCCTTCTCATTCTTTGCAAGGAAACCATTTTTGCAGTCAATAACACCCTGAGATGTGGTGGAACCTTCCACAAACACTGTGGGGCACAGACACGATGAAGCTTCTTTCGGAACCAGAGAAGATGTGTCATACAGAGACGGAAACAGTATTGCGTCAGCTGAAGCATATACCTTTCTAAGCAGATCGCGGTCGTCTATCCTGCCTGCAAAGTGTACCTTTTTGTTTAAACCGAGCCTCTTCGCAAGGTTCATATACCACTCGCGTGCAGAACCTTCCCCAATAAAAAGCATATTAAAATCAATTCCCTGCCTGTTTAATATGTCCAGCGAATAGATAATAAGCGATATATTTTTCTGCGGGATATGCTGACCGACATATGCAAAAAGGGGCACATCCGCATTAAGGCCAAACTTTTTCATTATACTTATCCGTGTCTGGTCATCCCGCTCAGTAATAGGTATATCCGAACCGTTATTCATCACAAAAACCTCTCCCTTGTATCCATACTCTCGCAGAGTATCTATAGTGGACTCGTTTACAGTCCATACATCATCAGCTGCATCATAAAACCTCACAATGCTTTTGATAACGAGGCTGTCGACCAGCTTGCACGATTTTAATATTCTTTTAAAGTCTTCCTTATATTTCGAATGTAGCGTCGCTACAAGAGGTATCCCGGCGTTCCTGGCAATTTGTCTTGCCAGAATGCCGGTCGAGAAAGGTGAGTGCGCGTGCACAATATCAAACGGGATTTTGGAAACCTGCTTCCAAAATCTATTGTCAAGCCTTCCCAATCCCCAGCGATATTCTTTCCTGAAAGGCACGGCATATGACTTGAAAGAAAGTACTTCGAAAGGAAATTCTCCGTTAGTATAAGGGTTTCTGGGGATCACCATAAGGCAGTCACCAAAGTCTTTATTCAGGATACTGCAATAATTAATTACAACATTCGCAACTCCATCCATCACCGGTGGAAAAGAATCATTAAACTGTCCGATAACCATTTTGTCTCCCTCCCAAGGTGAATTTATCGCTCCTCCATTACAGACTTGATATATAAATCGCATATACAGTGGTTTTCCACGTTACATACCCAGCATGACGTGCGCACCCAGCGCTGTGCCAGCCGGATCTCCAGGATACAGTTTCCCCTTAAGCCGTACTCTATTACGGTCTAACTCCCCACTATTGGGCTTGTTGGATAAGCTTTGTTTATGCCAGCTTCAAAATACTAAATATTCCCTTTTCTCTGTTGGTCGTTCTATTCTCGGTTGCTCATAGTTTTCTTTGCGTTGCTGGTCGTTCTCTTTTCTCTGCTGTTTATTCTGCTTCCATCGCTGACTATTCGCCCTGCTCTGCCTAGCATATACCCCGGCTATGAATCCTATGCCACCCAGAACGATCTCCCCTATGTATACGTAAGTCAGTACGCTTGCGGACATAGGCATCAATCCTGTGAGCCCCATTATACCCAAGGCAAGTAATGCCAATCCAAGAAAAACGCACATAGGTTTTTAACACAATTATTACCTTCTTCTTTTTTTGAAAACCCCTTAACCGTTAATTTGTTTAACGTTGCGCCTATGCTGATGAATCGATCCATTGAACTGATTCACTTCTTCAGAAAAAGGCTTAGAATGTGATACCCATTATAAGTAGTATCACTTAGTTACAGGAAATTTGATCGTGGTTGTAAAAATTCCTCTGGAATGCCAAGCAAAACGCTGCAATTAACCATGAATCCCCCAAATAATTTCGTTCAATAACCTGAAGTTAAATGCTTTAAGTTAATAAGTATACATTGGCGATACATGAACACCTTCTTGAGCATTCGCAACACATTGGTTACACTCATAAGTATTACTTTATTGTTATACATTATAATTACAGCAATTATTTCCAATAGTCAACACTACAGAAAAAGAAATATTGTATTATAACATTTGTAGTTTCCAGTCCACCTATCATGTTCTGAAAAGACCCGTGACCTCGACCAGCTCCCTGTTTTCGTACATCTTATTCATTCATAATTGAAAAGAATCTCATGTCTTGTAACGACCGCTGTCCTCAGCAGGCTCGTAACTATATTGTGTGGAATGTGCGCTTGTCTCGCTGGGTGAAACACTACAACACGACACGCCCGCATAACCTCCGACTCCCCAAACGGTGCTGAGATCAGCTTGAGTGGCCTAGGGGTCAGGAGTCTGTACCTGCTAGCCCGAGGAAGGCGGTTAATACTCAGTCTTCCCCTTTTTTCATTTTCGCCTGTGCCTTTTCCCGTTCATGGCACCGTATGGTGAACACTTCGTCAAGCACGACGAGTATGCTTCCCATGATCAGCATCAGGTAATACGTCAGGAAACGCCACACAAGCATACCTATTACTATTGTTCCCTGAGGAAAAATCGACTTGAAGAAGAAATAAAATCCGCCCTCCGCGGCTCCCGAAGAACCGGGTGTGGGTATGAATGATACTGCAAGGTATAGGAAAGCCTGCAGCGTCAAGATATCAAGCACTCCCATGTCTTTCAATCCGAACGCCCGGTATATGAAGTAGGGTATAATAAAAAGAAACGAGAGATTGACTAATGAGATGAGGAAAGACCTCAAGGCCCTTAGTTTGTATTTGGACAGGTACGACGCAGCCGTTTGATATTCGTCGATAGAAGTTTCGAAGGAATGCAGGACCTGCTCCTTATTCTTAATCAGTTTTATGCGCGCAAGCAGTCGTACTATTCCCCTGCCGGCGCGCAGCACGAGCTTTTTATTGAACAAGGTCAGTACTATCATAAACATAAGAAGGAGGTTTATCGCGAACCCGAAAATGGTGAGCCAGAACATCTGGTTGTTTTCAGTATAAAATGCCGCTCCGCGTGCAAACATGGATATAATGAAGAAAAAGCATATCGAAAGCTCGTAAATAAGGAATTTGATGCCGACAATGCATATGGACGTACCGAACGGTATCTTGCGGCGCTTCATATATACTACCTGCATGGGCTGTCCGCCCGTTGCGAATGGAGTGAGCGCGCCGTAATAGAGGCCGATCAGTCCGACTTTGATCGAATGCCTTAAGGGTACTTTTTTATAAATGTATGTGGTAATATCATGAAGCAACAAAGCGTCGGTAAGCCAAAACATAAGCAGTGAGCCGACGCAGGCAAGAAGCCAAAAAAGCTCAAACCTCTTCAGTGCTTCTGGAAGGTCTTTAATCTGGGGGTCAAGGACTCCGATGAGTACGATAACGGCGATGGTTAAGCTGATATATAATATTCCGGATAAGACCCTGCGTTTTTTGCTCTTCATCGGCTCTTCACTTTCAGATACTTAACAGAGATATTATCAAAAGTCCCCGAATAAATCAATCGCGATAATGGTCCCCAATACACTATAACTGTAGGACTACAATACATATAGGACAAACCAGAAAAAGATACAGGATGGGCGCATAACAGTTATTATCATGAACAACATAACACAGGACATGAAGTACAAGCAATCCCTAATGTGCTACGCACAGAAGTACGGTGTTGCGCGCGCCGCGCGCAAATATAACCCGCTGCCGTTCCCACATCTACCGCTGGGCTACGAGTCCCGTAGAATACAGACAAAGCGTTGGTTTAGCGGCCTAAGCAAGTCCAAAATAATGTCCGCATCCCCTATGTGCATGTACTCTTTTTTGTGGGGGTCAAAACGGAATTTTTATGGGGGTCAAACAGTGATAATCGCTGTTTTCGGAGGAATCCACGAACACAGCAAAGGCCCGCAAACGCAGTGTTTACGGGCTTTTCTCGCTGGAGCTGATGTCGGGACTGGACCCCATCCTTACCAAGAATCTGCTCTCTGCCTGTCTATCCATCCCCAAAAAAGCCCGATTTCATGGGCTTTTTTGGATGTGCAAATCATGATTTTTGTGTTTTGACCCCCATTTTGACCCCCACAGAAATGAACTCAAATGAAACCGGATGACATGAAAGTCTTTTTCACCTTTCCCGGCGCTTCTTTGTTTTTGTGGCCTTTTCCTGCTCTACATACCTTCTTTTCATCATTGTATATTGAGCAAGTACCCCAAGCAACACTTCTTTTTCCGATGCGGAGAGATGATCAATCGGCTACGATAGGATATCCTCACATACGCTCAAAACCATCTCCACGCTTTTTTGCGGGGGAAGGTTCTTCGCTTTGGATACACTAAGTCAATTTGTTTTTGATATGTTGGTTTTCTCTAACACATCGGCGCTCTTAAAGACGATTCGCTGAAGCTCGTCGGCACTGATTCCAAGATGATTGTTATTTTGTTCTTCGAGCTTTTCAAGCTGTATCATTGCTTCGGTGTTTATATAATAGGCATAGAAACGCAAGGTCGTGGCGCCATCTTTATGCCCCAAAAGCCTTGCGACATTTTGTGCGGCAACCCCGGAATTCAGCGCCGTAGTCGCATAGGTATGCTGCAAGGCATGAACGGTCATATGCGGGAGGCCCGCGCGCTTTAATATCCGATGTAGAGAGGAACGTATACCGCTTAAATCATGAATGTTCCCTTCGTCAGTAGGAAACACAAGCGAATTATCTTTCCAACGTGTTCCCACCTTTGCTTTCATCTCATCGATCAATTGTTCCTGTCTGTCAAGCATGACTTCAACGCTTGGCAAAAGCGGTATCCTGCGTATGCTGTATCTAGTTTTAGGAGGGCCGACCTTAATGGAAACTTCGCCCGTATACTTGTCTTTGCGACGGCCGGCCGTCTTGTTGATGTCGATATATTTCTGATCACGGTTGATGTCGCTTTTGTCCAGCGCACATATTTCGCCTATCCGCATACCTGTGGCCAAAGCAACAGAAAACATATGCCTTGTATTAAAGAAAGGCAACGCGCCGATAAAGAGCCTTTGTTCTTCATTCGTCAGGATTCGGATTTGGTTATCCTCAATCTTAGGGGCTTTGGTTTCATCAAGCGGATTGCGTCCAATCAATCTATTTATAACAGCTTGCTTCAATGCCCCCGATAAGATGTTGTCGATTTTGATAACGGTGGCGGCAGAAAGGCCGCGCCTGCCATTGTCGGGCGTGTTTTGCAGCTTAGTATACTTCGTAGGCAAAAGTACGCGCCGAATAGGCATAGTACGGCTCGGTTCTCTCTCCGTAAGCGAAACTTGTTATACCTGTCACAGCCAGCAAAACAACGAGTACGGTAATCAGAATCCTTCTTTTCATCACCTCACACCTCTCCGCTATAATAATATGTATAGATTCAGACAAAAATCCTGAAATCCTTCCTGAATCAATATATTTTTTATCGATCATTATATTCAGGCACGAATCGAAACATCATCCCGAAAAGCGGTAATCGAACAGCATCTATATTTATACAATGCTTTGGGTCCGGTCTTATAGCGCCGCCGGTCATCCATGCAAACGCGGAAGGAAGACCGGCCTGCCGGTCTTCCTTCCGCGTTCTTTTTGATTGCCCGGGAAACGCAATATTCCAAACAAATTAGGCCGGATAAAACGGACCCGGTGGCTCCGGTACAGGCAACAAAACGCAGTCCCGCCGCATAGCATAGAAAAAGTCCTTTTAGAAGGTGTTTTCTATGTACGCGTTTGTGAATATGTATACGGTTGAGCCAGGCGATACCCTCAGCAGCATTGCCCGGAGATTCGAGCTTTTGTCCGCGACACAGCTCCTTCGGGTGAACCCGGAAATTGCAGACCCCGACCTGATCTATCCCGGGCAGGTGATCAACGTGCCCAAAGTCGTGCCGATGAGCACATATATTGTCAGGTCCGGCGACAGGCTGTGGTCCATCGTCAGCAACTACAACAGGAAACTCATGCGGTACTACGGCAATCAGATCACCATGGACGAAGTGCTCGCATACAATCCCGGCATCAAAAACCCCGACCTGATCTACCCGGGAATGATCGTC
>JAHFZE010000180.1 GCA_020854785.1 Methanomethylovorans sp. | reverse complement strand
CAGATCTTCAAGTGTAAGTTTTCTTGCCATATGCTCACCTATTGCAGAGACCTGATATTCAGCCTCAGCATAAAAAGTAAACGGATAGAGTGAGAAAAAGAGATGGTACGTTGAGTACCATAATTACAGATACTTTTACAGGATTTTCGCACCGGCGTGAGGACCGGGCAGGGAGTCGTAGACCTCTTCCACATGTACCACAACTGCTGCCTTCTTGGGCATGTTGGGCTTGGCTGAGTCCACCCACTGTTTCATCTCATCGTAGATCTTACCGTCAGTGATCATCTTCACACTGCCTTTTATCTGGAAGCATTTCCTTGTGTAGCTATCATATACGACAAAGGCCACCTTTGGGTTGTGTTTGAGGTTGTCTTCCGTCTTGAGGAAGAAATTATCCGATATAAGAATGGTCTCGGGATCCATTACCTTAAGGAAACCAACCAGCGCAACGTTGGGGGTCCCATCTGCAGTTGATGTGGCTACAGGTACCGGGTTCTGTTTGGCGATAGTATCTATTACTTCTTTTGTCATCTTTACCATTGTTTACCACTCCTGTGTGATTCTCAATATCACGTTTTTCTCAGGAACAAGTTATAACTACATACATATCTTAATTGTGGTAGCAGTTAGCAGAAGTCTTTATACGGGGTTTTTCTAATCTCTGTATCTATTCCTTATTCTAAGTGGAGAGTCATTAAATGCGGTTGATCAAGTTGTCAGGGGCTGAAGGACAGATAAGGATGGAATTTGCAGGATGCAATATGAAATGTCCCTACTGTGTACACATTCATCAGCCCTTCACTGAAGTTTCACTGAACAACGCTCTGGAGTTCGCGAAGTCTTCCGCTATGAAGGCTGTTTATCTGGGAGGTGCGGAGCCGACTTTACAGAAAGAACTATTGCTCCTGCTTGAGGGATTGCATGATGCTGGGAAGCGGGTGCTGCTCAAGTCCAATGGCATGAAGCCGGATGTTATTGAGCAGGCTCTACCTTTCATACATGGTCTTGTGCTGGAGATCAAAGCACCTTTTGATGATGTAGATGGGATAATGGAGCTTACAGGCATGTCCAGGGAGCGCACTGTGAAATACATAGACCTGCTTCAAAGATCCCTTGATATTGCAAAGCAGAAGTGGCTGCGAGTCTGGGTCAGGGTGGTCCCGGATTTCGTAAATAAAGAGACCATTGACCGCATACTGCCGGATGTGAAGGGAGCGGATGAAATGATGCTGTACCAGTTCATGAGCAAGACGGATTTTGACAGGCCTTTTCTGGGGCATAAGGAGCCCACGCCTTCCTGGGAAGAGTTGGAGGAACTTGGAAAAATAGCTTTGGAAACTATACCGAAGGTGATACTGCTAGGTGAGAAAGGCAGAAAGGTGCTTGAAAAATAGACCTTTCCGTAAAGAATAGGGTATACAGAACAAATGTTATAAAAACCTCTATAATAGGCTTTTATATCTTCTTCGGGGTGAGCACACGGGTCAGAGATACACAAAACTTGCACTAATACCCGGCAATTGCCTTTATCTTTCTGTTGAAAGATTGGCACCGGACAAGCATACTCTTTTTTTCATGGCAGAAGATCTGGGTCTGTGCTTCAGGTACAGGTATCATAAGCATAAGCTTGTGTTAATACTATCCTCCATGCGTTCGTACAGGGACCTGCTCATGCAAGCGCATGCTGTGACATATTTTGATATCACTGATAGCAGGTCATATGAAGAAAAACTGCTTTATATACTGGAAGAACACGGGATGAAGCACATTATCACTTATGATCTTGAAGATGATCTTTTTGCTTCAGGGATCAGGCAGTTTTGTGAACAACATGGGATCAGACTGGAATTTGTGGACAGTCCCGGTTTTCTGACAAATGTTGGGGAGTTCAAAGAATACAGAGATGGAAAAACAACTCTTCTAATGAACAATTTTTACATCTGGCAACGCAAACGTCTGCATATCCTTGTGGATGACGAAATGGCCCCTGTAGGAGGGGTATGGAACCTGGACCATGAGAACAGGAAAAAACTACCTGCGGGAAGACAGGTACCAGAAGTAAGGTCTGCAAAGTGGACAGCTCATACAAAGGAAGTGACAGAGCTTGTGGAACAGTTATTTCAGGATAATCCTGGAGATGTTTCAAATTTTTACCTGCCAACTACGCGGGAGGCTGCTCTGGGGTGGCTGGAAGATTTTCTGGTTGAAAGGTTCCGGTCTTTCGGACCATATGAAGATGCAATTGCAGGAAATGAACATTTCCTGTTCCACTCGGTGCTTTCACCGTTACTCAATCTGGGACTGCTGACCCCCGATGACGTGGTGCAGCGGGCTATTGCATATTCGAAGGATAGCGGGGATGTGCCTTTGTCCAGCCTGGAGGGATTTGTGAGGCAGATCATTGGCTGGCGTGAGTTCATGCGGGGTATGTACCACACCTCGGACCTGCGAGGTAATTTCTTTGAGAACAAGGGGCTGCTTGATGAGCGGTGGTATAACGGGACCTTGGGGATCGAGCCTGTGGACATCACCATCAGGAAGGTGATGAAGATGGGCTATTGTCATCATATAGAGCGGCTGATGGTCCTGGGGAATTTCATGCTTCTGTGCGGTATTCATCCAGACGAGGTGTACAGGTGGTTCATGGAACTGTTCGCGGATGCTGCGGACTGGGTGATGGTCCCTAACGTCTACGGTATGAGCCAGTTCGCAGACGGAGGGAGCCTGGCTACAAAGCCCTATATTTCCGGTTCGGCCTACATCCTGAAAATGAGCGATCATAGAAAAGGTCGGTGGTGTGATATATGGGATGGTCTGTACTGGAGGTTCATTGACCGGCACAGGGATGTGCTGCGCAGGAACTTCAGAATGGGTATGATGGTGGCTGCTTATGACAGGATGTCTCAGCAAAGGAAAGATGAACTGTTGCAGGCTGCGGAAAGCTTTCTTAGCACCATTCCTCAAAAGGAACGGTTATAAGATCAATGCTGAAATACCGGAACGTTTATGCTTTTTACCGGCAATTAAGAGGATGATAGCAATGCAGGAATACACTTTGAAACGTGGATATAAGCTTGATCTTGAAAGGATCCATGATTGCCTGACTGAGAGCTTTCCCGTCGAGATAAAGAAGAACGGGGATAAGCTTGTGGTGTCCTATGGCATATTCAAGACGCTTACAGTATGGATACAGAACAAGAAAATGGCAGTGGATACTGAATCTGATACCACGGTCAAAGATGATAACATTATTCTGGATACAAATAAAAGGTATAGGGATTTCCTTTACAAGGCTACCGGATACACTGCCAAGGAGCGCCTGAAGAAGGCTAAAGAGGAAGTATCCAAGTAAATTTCCTAAGCATATCAAAAAATCAATTCATATGGACAGCGAATTTCTTGAAAAACTGAAGAGTTTCCTCATTCCTACATGCTTGCGGGTGTGCGCTGGTACTGACGGATCTGTGACGTTCCTGCTGGAGATCATGACAGGCCATCAAACAGCAGTAGTGACGGAATACCAGCACATAATTCCTGCGGACGAGTGGATGGCTCGGATGTTCCAGGTGGAAGTGGGTGCTGATATCAATGATCGTGTGGTCACTCTCACTGCCGGGGATATGCCTTACGTGTACGCCCGTTCCCTTTCAGCCATTGAGAATATGCCACCGGGTGTGAAGTGTGATATGATGAAGGCTGATATTCCGATCGGCAGGATATTGCGTGACCATAACATCGAGACCCGCCGGGATTTCGAGGATGTCGAGTTCCATAAAGGTGAGTCTCTTTTCGGTGCGCTATCCGTGCTCTCCCGATCATATAAGATAGTACACCACAATGGCGTGCTCATGTGGATCAACGAGCGGTTCCCCATCGATGACCGCTGGCTTTTATAACCGCTCTGCGTCGATGCTGTCAGCCAGCCGGAAAAAGCCGCATTCAACCGAAACCTTATTAATAGATTCTGTATATTAGGGGGATGCCCCACTGATTCTGTGTGCCTCGGTGGCTTAGGGGTATAGCGCGTCCTTGGTAAGGACGAGGCCGCGGGTTCAAATCCCGTCCGAGGCTCTTAAATTTTTGTT
>JAHFZE010000226.1 GCA_020854785.1 Methanomethylovorans sp. | reverse complement strand
GTGACACTATCATTCAATTGTTCATGGTTAAGGGCCGAGATCATGATCAATGTCATCAATGCACCGGCACTTGGTCCGTCCACTGCGGGCACTTCACCAACTGCAGTTATGCTGAAGATCGTGTCAGTGGCCATTAAATTTGCATCTGTGATGTCCTGTGCCACGAAAACAGCAGTATTGGCTGCATCCTGGAACACTACTCCCATGAGCGGTTTAGTTTCCACCAGCACTCTGCCCTTTCCCGGATCGATCTCAACGGATATGTCCATCATTGATCCTTTTTCGGTCACTATCTGCCTTATGAAAGGTCCATCAATAACCTCTTCAATGCTCTGGTACACAGCAGGGGCCTGCAGGCTGGCAGTTCCTTCATATACATCGGCAGCAAGACCCATAGTGCTTCCCAGTTCGTTCAACTGCTCCCTATAAAAGTCTATCTGCGATGCATAAGACTGAAGGGAAACATTGTCCTGGCTTATCTTCGCATTAAGGTTCTCGTTCTCCGCTTCCAGGGAGTTGATACGCTCCTGCAGTTGCTGTACCTGCTCATCTTTAACAGGTTGCTGCACTGCCAACAGATAGAAATTCGCTGTCAGCGAAATGATGAGCAGAAGGATTATTGCCCCTTTTCTCATGGTAATGCATACTGTCCTTACAATATATACTCTTTACTTTTGACTCACTCAAATTATAGCCGCAGCGCTTAATAACAAATCCCATCCTAAAATCTCATCATAATTATTGTCTATATATATGCTATGTTGAATATATTTATATACTGAAACAACAAAGGATAGTTTGCAGAACACCTATAAGGTGGCTACCGATACAAAAAAGACATTTGATTGATCGTTTTAATAGTGGTATGATAAAACAAACATCATTTATGAAAAACGAGAGGTGGGATAAATGATAACGAGGACAATTAAGCTAGGAGTGTACGGCTGCATAATTGCCGCAGCAGTAGTCTATGCTCAGTTCAACAACAGGTAATATGAGCTCGTATGTGGGCTAATGATACTTTTTCAAACAGATATTTGTCAGGAACACTTGCTTTTTTCTATTTTTTCTCATAAGGACCTGTTAATATCATTTTTTCCTATCCTTTTTTTCAGGAAGTACATATATATGATCACTGGGAAAGCATCTTAAACTTTTACTACAATATTCGTAGTTGGACATGGACCTCAAAGATATCCTGCTTAAAATAAAGAAGAATGAAACGGATCTGGATGCTGCCGAATCTCTTATACGCAGCATGGGTTATGTGCCGGTTTCAGACATTGCTAAAATAGATGTCTGTCGCAGCCAGCGCACCGGAATCATGGAGGCCATCCTTGCAGAAGGCAAAGAACCCGAAGATGTGGTCAAAATAGCGCAAGCTCATGTGGATGCGTGTGGCAGGGTGCTTATAACACGTCTTAATGAGACAAATGTAAAGCTGCTGGAAGCTGCCTTCGGGCCTGAACAGCTGGAATGGGGAAAGTACAAAAAGATAGTTGTGGTGCACAATGGCACGCCAGCTCCAAAAACTGGAGGTGTGGTGGCAATAATTTCTGCAGGGACAGCTGATATCACGGTTGCTGAAGAGGCCCGCATAGTAGCTTCGGAAATGGGTTGTGAGACCATTACTATCTATGATGTGGGAGTCGCAGGTTTTCACAGGCTTGTCGGTGAGATGCTCAAGCTCCAGTCACATAAGCCGGATTCCATAGTGGTGGCTGCTGGCAGGGAAGGCACATTACCTACAGTTGTGTCGGGTCTTGTGGACGTGCCGGTGATAGGTGTGCCTGTATCCACAGGTTACGGGGCAGGGGCAAAAGGTGAGGCTGCACTTCTTTCCATGTTGCAGTCATGTTCCGTGCTTGCGGTAGTGAACATCGATGCAGGATTCGTTGCAGGAGCTTTTGCTGCAAGGATAGCCAATAATGTTGCAAGGGCTCGTAATGGGAACAATGAGGAGACACTGGCATGAGGACGATCCTCTTTGATGCTTTTTCAGGCGCATCCGGGGATATGATCCTTGGAACCCTCATATCTCTGGGAGCTGACAGAGAAAAGATATGTGAAACCATTGAATCTGCAGTGGACGTCTCAGTAAGGATAGGTGGAGCGAACAAAAGGGGTATTTCTGCAGTGGATGTGCATATAGATGTAGCATACGAGGAACATGCACGTCACTATAATGACCTTGTGGACATCGTGATGAATGCCTGTCTGCCACCCAGAGTTGAACATAGTGCACTGGCTGTTTTCGAGCTTATGGCCAACGCAGAGTCAAAAATACATGGTATATCCCTTGAGGAACTGCATTTTCATGAAGTTGGCCAGAACGATGCGTTAGCTGATGTTATAGGTTCCTGTTATGCAATGCATGAGATAGGTGCTGATGCAATATACTGCCTGCCCATTAATGTTGGTGGAGGTAAGGTAAAGGCTGCCCATGGTTACATGCCTGTACCTGCCCCTGCAACCCTTGAGATCCTGCAGCTTACGGGTCTGTCATTCTATGGTTCAGGTAACAGGGAACTTCTCACACCCACAGGAGCTGCCATCCTGGGTCATTTTGCCCGACCGATCGAGAGTTTTCCAAAAGGAAAGGTCCTGTCTGTTGGTTACGGTGCAGGTGATGCTGATACAGAAGATCCTAATGTGCTGCGCAGCATCCTCATTGATACAGAAGATGACCTCTCCAGAGATTCCATCGAGGTGCTGGAAACAAATGTGGACGATGTGACCGGGGAAGTGCTGGGTAACCTGTTCGAAAAATTACTCTCAATTGGGGCCAGGGACGTTGCCATTGTTCCTGCCACTATGAAAAAAGGGCGCACAGGACATATTATCAAAGTGATCACTAAACCTGAGCACAGTGCTACCATCGCACGGGAGATCATGAGGGAAACAGGTACTCTGGGGATACGTGTCATCCCGACCAAACACCGCTATACAGCCGACAGGCGCATGGAAAGCGTAAGGGTATATATAAGGGGAAAAGCATACGACATGCCCGTGAAGATAGCTGAGGACCTTAATGGTGAGATCTTGCATATTTCTGCAGAGTATGAAGATTGCAAGCGGGCTGCCAAAGAAATGGATCTGCCTCTGAAGGATATCATAAGAAAAGTTGAAGAGGAGGCATGGAATAAACATGGGCCTGCTGATCAGCTCTGAATAGCGCATGATTGTTCATTAAAATTATTTTTAGTTAAAATTAAAATTATATATCAAAATTACCATCTTAAACCTGCAGGTACCGTTGAAAAAAAATATAAGGTACCATTTATGCAGGTGAGTAGGATGCTGACACGCACCGAATGTAAACACGCTCCTCTGAGGGACATAGATATCATAAGAGAACGTCGCAGAATAGAATATAATATGACTCCGGTTTCCTGCAACAGATCCATGGATAGAGTTGAAAGGAATGCTATCCGCCTTAAGCGCTCTCTGCAAGAGAGTGAGAAGATCTCTTTTGCAAAGCTCCGTAATGATATTATCAAACCTGGCATCTGCACCATGTGTGGTGCCTGTGCTTCCATATGTGAATCCATTTCTTTAGACGAGGGGCAACCAAAGTTAACAGGTAAATGCACAGCATGCGGTGTATGCTACAACCAGTGTCCGAGGACCATTACCACAGAAGAAGGTTTAATAGGCTGTCTCCGACAGGCATATGCTGCAAAGTCCAATCTCAAGGAGATCAAGGGACAGGATGGTGGTGTGGTCACTGCTATGCTTGCATATGGTCTTGAGGAAGGGCTTATCGACTGCGCTATCGTTACTGCAAGCTCCGATGAAGAGCCATGGAAACCCGTACCTATAGTAGCAAGAACATATGAGGACCTGCTGCAGTCCTCGGGTAGTATCTACAGTCACAGTATGACAATGGATGCCCTGATGAGCGCGATCCGACAGGGGATGAACAGTATTGCCTTTGTAGGCCCAAGCTGCAACATAGATGCAGTACACAAGATGCAAAGAAGCTCCCGTGGTTTTCTGCACATGTTCATGCGGGCAAGGATACTCAAGCTGGGTCTGTTCTGCATGGACAGTTTTGACTATGGAGGGCTGAAACAGTTCATCGAAGGAAAGAACATGCGCCTTGGAGATATCGAAGCCATGAAGATCAGAAAAGGACGCTTCGAGGTCACTACAGCAGCCGGAAAGGAAAGTTTTGATCTGCAGGAGCTTGACAATTGCCGCAGCAGTTCATGTAAATACTGTACGGATATGGCTTCTGAGAACACTGATATCTCTTTTGGAGGTGTGGGAACTCCGGATGGCTATACCTCTGTACTTACCCGTTCATCCATGGGATATGAAATATTCAATGAGGCTGCAGACTGTGGTTATATAGATGCAAGAGTGATCGAAGACGGGGAGATGCAAAGGATCCTTAACCTCGCAAAGATGAAGAAGGTCCAGATGTATGCTTTCCATCGCAGGCAGCAGGGCTGACCTGTTTTCAGTCAGTCTTGACCCACTCTCTTTTCTATTTATGGAACTTCCATCAGGTGTTTGCTTTTACTCTTGCTTTAACAGACAACTGGAACCAATTTCTGCAGTAGTGAGTTGCTTCTTTGATTTATAGAAGAAATAACCCACTATGAAGAATGTTGCCATAGGGGACAGGAATGAGGGAATATGATGTCTAAAACCATCCCTGATCATGAACAGGCCGAGGAATAATATAGAATACATTGCCCTGTTCTTCAGATACATATATCTCTGTATCCTGTAGATATTGCTTATTGTCAGTTCTCTGACAAAGAAAGCTCCAAGTCCTTTCCCGAGGATTATCAGTGGTACTGAAAGGGTGAATGCAAATGCTCCGATGACGGCATCTATGGAGAATGTTGCGTTTATGATCTCCAGATAGAATGTCTTGCTCATATCTTACATGTTCTTTTGCAGAAGATCCCTTTCACTTTTTTCAGCATTCTCCTCGAAGCCGTGAGTGATGAAAAAAGCTGTTGAGCCAAGTACTGAGCTGAAAGTGACAAGGTAGTTAATTTTCAGGCTGTACCTTCAACTAGCACCCACTAAGTTTCCAATATTCATAACACAAATATACTTTTTTAATAGGCGATCCGACGATTTTATAATCGTTGATATATATATTATATAGAGCCATGATCGATTACATATTTATTCTGATAGGTCTTGCATTGTTATATCAGGGGGCAAACTGGTTCGTCGAAGGTGCATCATCTCTTGCTAAGCATCTTGGAATATCATCATTGGTAATCGGATTGACTGTTGTTGCATTTGGAACTTCCATGCCTGAACTCGTCGTTAATGTCTTTGCTTCCATTCAAGGTAACAGTGATGTAGCATTTGGTAATATCGTTGGAAGCAATATAATCAACCTACTGCTAATTCTTGGTGTGACTGGAGTAATAGCTCCTTTAATTGTGCAAAAACCAACCGTCTGGAAAGAGATACCTTTTGCTTTACTTGCTGTCCTTGTTCTGGCAACCATGTCAAACAAAATAATGCTGGCCAATGACTCAGAAAATATCCTTACGAGAGCAGATGGGATAATATTACTTTTTTTCTTTTCAATGTTTCTGTATTATATATTTGAAACTATCCGAAATAGCACAAATGGTTCATCTGATAATATTAAGGAACATTCCATCACAAAAATTTCATTTATGCTGATCGCCGGATTTATCTTTTTAGTAATAGGAGGAAAATTGACTGTGGATGGTGCAGTGTCGATTGCAAGGCAAATGGGAATAAGCGAGTTTCTCATATCTTCAACAATCGTTGCTGCAGGAACATCACTCCCAGAGTTAGTTACATCGGTTGCTGCAGCACTCAAAAAGGAGATGGACATCTCTGTTGGAAATATTCTCGGCTCAAATATTTTCAATATATTTTTCATCATGGGAGTTTCTTCAATAATATCTCCTCTAACAGTGCCAGTTGGTATCAACTTAGATTTAATTGTTCTAGCAATTGCAACATTGTTGTTCTTTGTCTTCATGTTTACCGGACAGAAGCATAAATTTGAAAGATGGGAAGCCCTAATTTTCTTGGCAATTTATGTAGGATATACCCTTTTTATCATAAACAGGGGATAAGTTTGAAAATCTGGGTGTTTAAATCCAGACGTTTTCCCTAACATGAGCATTCAAAATAAATGGTTTGGCAGCTTTATAATTCTTAGGATGAACAGAAGCTAACATTATTATTCGTCTAAAAGGATTGTTATAGAATGATATGCAGACACCTTTCTTAAAATGCCAATTTAATTAGTTCCTCAAAAAAGAGTTTTTTACTGAGCTAATTTAGTATGCATGTATTTCTTGTTCGGTATTGTGCTGTTTTGATGGGACAGAATAATATTCTGCGCCATTACGATATATTTAAATACAAACATTGTGTTTTACGATTGTTAATTCACAATTGTGAATCAACTTGTACGCTGAGATGGCGGAACGGCTACGCAATGGACTGCAGATCCATTTCATCCCGGTTCGAATCCGGGTCTCAGCTTTGGTTTACCAGATCAATGGCAGTCAATCGGATGATAGGTATGGATATACGCACACAGAAAACATTTGAGGCTTTATTCGCCCTTGAGGATATCAGGGAAACACTAAGGACGAGGCTTCCCAATATCACAGGTCCGGAAGATGAACGTATTATCCGTGACGGTGTCAGCAAAATAAGGGAAATGCTGGATGAACTTGAAGCCGGTGCAGGCACTCCACATGTCAGGAAAATCGCCGGGACCATTGATATACGGTCACGTGAGGAGACGTACATTAACATCCAGCCTATACAGGCAGCCGGCAGACTTACACCTGAAGCACGCAAGGCGCTCATAGCCTATGGAGACGGTTATTCCACCTGTGATGCCTGCCGCAAACCTTTCAGGCTGGACAAGATCAGCAATCCTCCGATAGCTCCTTTCCATGAACAGCTTGCTAGTTTTGTCAATATGGACGATGCACGTGTAGTGCCAGGTGCAAGGCGCGGTTTCCAGGCCGTTGCATCCACTCTGGTAGGTAAAGGCGATACAGTAATAGTATCGGCTCTGGCCCATTACACTGAGTTCCTGGCAGTGGAGGAAGCGGGGGGAGTAGTAAAAGAAGTTCCACTCGATGAGCAAAACCTTGTAACAGCAGACGCAACTGCAGACAAAATAGAGGCCGTCAGGAGAGAAACCGGCAAACTTCCGGTATTGGTGATGATGGACCATTTCGATTACCAGTATGCTAACGAGCATGATGTGAAAGGTATAGCAAAAGTTGCTCACCAGTACGATATTCCTTTCCTGTACAATGGTGCATATACCGTAGGGGTCATGCCGGTAGATGGAAAGGCTATTGGTGCGGATTTCGTAGTAGGTTCCGGTCATAAAAGTATGGCATCGCCTGCGCCATCCGGCGTGCTGGCAACAACCAGTGAATGGGCACCCACGATATTCCGTACCACTCAGATGGTGGGCGACATCACTCAGCGCAAGTTCGGTGTGAAGGAGGTCGAGATGCTTGGCTGTACGTTAATGGGCTCGACATTGCTGGGCATGATGGCATCTTTTCCTGCTGTGAAGGAAAGGGTGAACCGCTGGGAAGAAGAACTAAAGAGATCAAATTACTTCATTGATGGTTTGCTTTCCATCGAAGGGACCAGCGTAGCTTCCCAATACCCCCGTAGGCATACTCTGTCCAAGGTCGACACCACCCACAGCTTTGATACGGTCGCCCAGCATCATAAACGCAGAGGATTCTTCCTTTCGGATGAACTTTCTGGAAGAGGCATAATAGGGGAATTCGCCGGGGCCACACGGGTATGGAAACTGAACACATACGGGCTTTCATGGGAAAAGGTCCGTTATCTTACAGAAACATTCCAGGATATAGCTGAAAAATACGAGCTTAAGGTAAAAAGGGGTTAATTACAATGACAATACAAAATTACAGGTTAGGAACACTTGCACTGCATGCCGGACAGAAGCCCGACCCGACAACTGGAGCACGTGCCGTGCCAATATATCAGACCACATCGTATGTTTTCCGTGACAGCGATCAAGCTGCTAACCTTTTCGCTCTCAAGGAACTTGGCAACATCTATACACGTATCATGAACCCAACAACAGACGTGTTAGAACAGCGCATCGCTGCCATCGAAGGTGGCACAGGTGCACTTGCCGTTGCATCCGGCTCAGCGGCTATAACCTATGCCCTGTTGGCTATTACACGGCCTGGTGACGAGATAGTATCCGGTAATAATCTTTATGGGGGTACATATGAACTGCTCAATTATACTTTCCCCAAGCTGGGCAGGAAAGCTGTTTTTGTGGATTCCTCCGACCCCGATGCTTTCAGGAAGGCCTTCAACGAAAGGACACGAGCCATCTACATTGAATCTGTAGGCAATCCCAAACTGGATATTCCTGATTTCAGGGCAGTTGCAGACATTGCCCATGCGGCCGGAGTGCCACTTGTTGTGGACAATACAACTGCTGTGGGACTTGTGCAGCCCATTGAACATGGAGCAGATATTGTTGTGCATTCTGCAACGAAGTTCATAGGCGGACACGGGACTTCCATCGGTGGCTCGATAGTGGATTCCGGTAAGTTTGCCTGGAACAACGGTAAATTCCCGGAACTAACGGAACCCGATCCCAGTTATCATGGTCTTAGGTACTGGGACACCTTCTCCAGTTTCCCCGGGCTTGGTAATGTCGCTTTCATATTCAAAGTAAGGCTGCAGCTGCTCAGGGATACAGGTGCTGCCATTTCGCCATTCAATTCTTTCCTGTTGCTGCAGGGGCTTGAGACATTGCATCTGAGGATACAAAGGCACTCTGAGAACGCCTCTAGGGTGGCAGAGTATCTATCGGGTCATCCAAAAGTGTCATGGGTGAACTATCCGGGTTTACCGGACCATCCAAGCCACGAGCTTGCATCCAGGTATCTCAAAGGAGGCTATGGTGCACTCATGGGATTTGGTGTAAAGGGTGGTGCAGAAGCTGGAAAAAGTTTCATCGATCAGCTTAAGCTGTTCTCACATCTTGCTAACATTGGTGATTCCAAGAGCCTTGTCATCCATCCGGCTACTACTACTCACCAGCAGCTGACCCCGGCAGAACAGATGGCTACAGGCGTCACGCCGGACTACATACGTCTTTCCATAGGTATCGAGGACATTGAAGATATCATCGCAGACCTTGAGCAGGCCCTTGAAAAGGTGTGAGCATGCACAGATCGGTCGGTACAACAAGAACAGAACACCTGACATTTGATGAGCCGCTGGTCCTTGAAAGTGGTGCATCCCTTGGT
>JAHFZE010000267.1 GCA_020854785.1 Methanomethylovorans sp. | reverse complement strand
TCACTATCTCAGTGAACATTGCACCATCAGATGCATCATGGATACAACCCGGTCTCATGCCATCCCCAAGGCTCACAGCCATGTCATGCTCATAGGCTATTTCCAGAAGATAGTCGAATTCGGCGTAGAACGGGTTATCTTCCTGATTATGCAGCATCCATGCAAGAGTGAACGCACCTCCCCGGCTGACAACCTCAGTGATCCTATCTCCTTTTCTGATCCTTGCAAGAGAATCAAGGTTCACACCTGCATGCACCGTGACAAAGTCCACTCCATCCCGGGCATGCTTCCTGACCGCATTGAACATGTCATCAGAGGTCATATCCACAACCGCTTTTCTGGATGATGCTGCCTGGTATATAGGTACGGAACCTATGGGGATATGGACAGCTTTCATGATCATGGACCGAATACTATCCAGATCTCCGCCCGTGGAAAGGTCCATGAGGGCATCGGCCCCGAACTTTTCTGCAGTGCGCGCTTTCTCGATCTCTTCCTCTACATTGATATAGTCTCTGGAAGTACCGATGTTCGCATTGATCTTAGTGCTCATGTACCTGCCAATGCCCACCGGTCTTGAATCCCTTTCAGGGTTATCAGGTATGGCAATGATGCCTTTTGCCACACAGGAGCGTACAAGGTCGGGATCTATACCTTCTTTTTCAGCTACTTCCTGTATCTGGGGAGCTATTATCCCCTGTTTTGCATCTTCCATGAGTGTCATTGCTATTCCCGTATGAACACGAAGATAAAAGCCTTTTGCTGACTCCGGACATTCCTTATGGGCAAGATATCTCATCATAATTAGTAGCATTATATACAAAGATATAGATATTCTTATATAGCTGAGTGCAGAGTACTTATTAGCTGCGTGGAATAAGACGCGGTAAGGTCGCGGTGGTACGATGACCCGGAGTGTCGAAAAAAGTTCATTAGTTTACGGTGTGGATCTTTACGGGTTCCTGCGGGACATAAAGTTCGTCCTGCTGTTCTATGTGATAGGCGATCTTCTGACCACTATATATGCCATAGAAACAGGACTTGCACAGGAAGGTAATCCGGCGGTATCCACGTTCGCTTCCATGCATGGGCTCTACAGCATCATACTGTTCAAAGTATTCTTCTTGATGGCACTGCTGGGAAGCTATGCTTATATCATACGCTCCTCTAAAGGGAAAAAACATGATCAAGCCTTCGCATGGAATGCCCTCAGACATACCATTGCAATAATGGGCGTGATGATAATGTTCAATAACCTGCTTGTAATGGGAGGTTATGACAGCCCAGTCTATCTTGTACTGAGCTATGCGGCCAGCCTTTTAGCCTGAAGCTGGCTCCCCTGTACTTTCTTTTTAGTGTACTTTCTTTTCAGACAAGCGATAAAGTTAATGTAATGTCAGTTGTAATGTATCGCGCACCATTCTGAAAGGTGCGGGATATATCATGACCGTTATTGTATTTACCGAAAAGAACAAAGCTGCCTCACAGATAGCCAATATCCTAAGCGGAGGCAAGCCTGACAGAAAGCTTGTCGAAGGAGTGCCTGTCTATGTGTTCCGAAGGAATGGTAAGGAATGGCAGGTAATGGGTCTTTCGGGTCATATAATGGGTTATGATTTCCCACAGGAGCTGAACGACTGGCGATCTGTGGACCCGGCCAAATTGATAGATACACAACCTATCAAGACAGTTACAAAAAAACCGTTTGCAGATGCCATTATATCTCTTGCCAGAGAAGCTGAAGGGATAATACTTGCCTGCGATTTTGACAGGGAAGGCGAAAATATCGGTTTTGAAGCAAAGGAACTTGCATCCAGGGTTTCCCGTGCTCCTGTAAAAAGAGCAAGGTTCTCTTCATTGTCAGCCTCTGAGATCACTAAGGCTTTCGATAAACCGATGGAACCTGATACAGCTATGGCAATGTCTGCGGATGCCCGCCAGATCCTTGATCTTAAGATGGGCGCTGCTTTTACACGGTACCTCACCCTGGCCGTGAGAGAGAGAGCACGCACCAAGGACATCCTTTCCATCGGACCGTGCCAGACCCCTACCTGCGGTTTTGTGTATGAAAGAGAAAAGGCCATTAGAGAATTCAGTCCTGAGGATTTCTGGAAAATAGAAGCACTTTTCCATGCAAAGGACATGGACTTCAAAGGAGTGCACCGCGCAGGCAATATAAAAGATAAGGCAAAAGCGGCCGATATATTCGATCGTATCCGGACATGCAAGAACGGGCTGGTTACAAAAAAGAGCGTTACAGAAGTAAAGACAAATGCACCATACCCGCTCAACACCACTGAATTCCTCAAACGCGCCTCAAAGTTCCTGAACATCAGTCCCGAGTCTGCTCTTGAGATAGCTGAGCAGTTATATCTTAACGGTTTTACAAGCTACCCCAGGACAGAGACGAATAAATATGCCGATGATTTTGATTTTAGGTCAAAGGTGATAGGCTTCACATCCACAGAATACAGGGACCATGCACTTGCCATACTCTCGGCTGGAGATATTGCTGGACGCAATGGTACAAAGGACGGACACGACCACCCCCCCATACATCCGATAAAAGCAGTTGCTGTAAAGGAAGTGGAAAAAGCTGTAAAAACAGAAGGTGCGGGCAAGGTCTATGACCTGATAGCACGGCATTTCCTTGCGAACCTCATGCCTGCAGCTTTATTCGAGAAAACGCATCTTGAGATCACAGTGGAAAAAGAGCTGTTCGACTCTTCCGGGTCAGTAATGAAAAAAGAAGGCTGGATGGCCGTGTATCCTTTTGAGACAAAGAATGACAAGTTCCTGCCTGATATAGGGGAGCAAGAGGAGGTCAAGGTGAAAAAACTGGAGAACATAGCTTCCCGAACAACCCCTCCTAAGCATCTTACAGAAGCCGAACTCCTCACCCTCATGGATAAGCATGGTATCGGTACCAAGGCAACAGCTCCTTCCCATATAGAAACGAACAAGAAACGTGGTTATTTTGAAACTAAAGGCAAGACCATAGTCATTCAGGAAACTGGTTTTATTCTGATGGACGCTCTTAGCGCATCTATACCTGTTGTGGTGAAACCGGAAATAAGGGCACGTATAGAGTCACTGGTACAGAAAGTGGAAGATGGCAGCAAGAACTTAGAGACTGCAGTTTCTGAGGGAACAGAACTTATCAAAATGATGTATGCACAGCTTACCGGGAGCAGAGACTCCATTGTATCGAAGCTTGCAGGGTCCATAAATGACGGGAATGCCACTGAGGACAAAAAGAACTATATTGGCAAATGCCCGGATTGCGGGCGTGTGCTGCGCATAATAAGCACTGATAATGGCCGTTTTGTAGGATGTACCGGCTATCCGCAATGCAGGAACAGCTATCCTTTACCCAGGGAAGGTGCCCTTTCAGTGCTTCGTTCAAAAAGTTGTACGAAGGGTGGAGCTGCAGTAATAAAGGTAGGGAACAAGTATTGCTGGGCAGTGGGCATTGGACCCTGTTTTGCATGTGACCGGGTGAAGGAATGCTTCCCCCCTGAAGTGGTTGGTCCGTGTCCTGCCTGTGACGGTGAGATGTGTCTTGTCACTACCAAAGATTCTCGCTTTCTGGGTTGTAGTGAACGATGTGGCCGTACTCAGTCCTTGCCGCAGGAAGGCAGACTTACAGTACTTGAACGCAGGTGCGAGATATGCGGATGGAAAATGATCCGCATAAAAGAAAAAGATAAGGAAGCCACTGAAATATGTGCAAACCGCAGCTGTGGAAAAGCTCAGGGTAAAAAAAGGACTTCAAATTGACTTGATCTTATTCTAAATCAATTATCCTTGATTAGTCATATTGCGAACAAATCTTTAAATACAAGAAGTACATACTAGGAATTAGAGATGAAGGGCAAAACAGGAAAACCTTCTACTACCAAACTGGTGTCTAAATCCAAAATATATCCTTAAACCTCCTTAATTCCGCTTTGCGGCTTCATCTCTACCTCCATTGAGGGCCATAAAGCTCTTCAAAGGCTATTTCTTTAAGTTCTTTCCTTGAAGATGTGGTTTTTCTCTCGCCAGGATGCCCTATGGCCAGTGCGGCCATGAGTTCAAGAGATTCAGGGGCTTTTAAAATCAAATTCACTTGTTCTTTATTGTTAAGGATCTCTCCAAGCCAGACAGCTCCCAGTCCAAGTTCACAACAGGCAAGCAGCATGTTCTCTATGGCTGCACCTATGGATTGCACATCTTTTGTGCGATCATACATCTGGGAAGTATCCAGAAAAACAGCTATAACAACACCTGCGTTCTGCACAATGGAAGAATAGCGTGTACAAGCGGCCATCTTTTCTATTGTATCCCTATTATACACCACTATGAATTTCCAGGGCTGATTATTAAGGCCCGATGGTGCCCAGCGTCCGGCCTCCAGGACCATTGTTATGTCGGATCTGGCCACAGGCTCATGAGTATAACTGCGGATGCTTCTTCTTGAAAGAATGGTCTCTATAGTTCCCTGCATTTGTATCACTTCAAAAAGAGGAAGACGTGTTATCTTATATAAGACACGTCCTGGTATGCAAATGAAATAATTGTATTTAAGAAAATTTACTTTTCATTAAGTCCACTGTTAAGCCAGGGCATCATTGCACGCAATCTGCGGCCCACCTCTTCCACAGGGTGTTCCCGGTCCTGCCGTTCCATGGCTGTGAGCACGGGTCTGTTGGCCTTGCCTTCAAGCACGAACTCCCTTGCGAACTGTCCGTTCTGGATACGCTCCAGGGCTTCGTACATTGCTTCCCTGGACATTTCATTGATGATCTTGGGACCAACGGTCATTCCCCCGTATTCAGCAGTGTTGGATACGGAATACCACATCTTCTCCAGGCCGCCTTCATGGATAAGGTCCACTATGAGCTTAAGTTCATGAGTGGTTTCGAAATATGCTATCTCTGGCTGATAACCGGCTTCTGTGAGCACTTCAAAGGCAGTTTTGATAAGAGAGGCCACTCCACCGCACAGGTCGACCTGCTCGCCGAAGAGGTCGGTTTCCGTTTCCTCAAGGAAAGTGGTCTCGAATACTCCCGCCCGTGTGCAACCTACACCTTTTGCATGTGCCAGAGCTAACTGTTTTGCCATGCCTGTGGCATCCTGGTAGACTGCAATAAGACCAGGCACACCATGACCTTCTTTGTAGGTTCTGCGTACCAGGTGTCCCGGGCTTTTTGGGGCTACCATGTACACATCGATGTCCTTCCTGGGAACGATCTGATTATAATGGACATTAAAACCGTGAGAGAAAACAAGAGCATTACCTGGCTCAAGTCCGGGTTCTATCTCTTCATAGTAGACCTGGGACTGTGTTTCGTCGGGCAGGAGGATCTGGATGACATCAGCTGCTTTGGCCGCCTCTTTGACGGTCATGACCTTAAGGCCATCCTCTTCAGCCTGCTGCCAGCGCTTGCTGCCCTTACGCAGACCTACGATCACCTCAAGTCCTGAATCATGCAGATTCTGGGCCTGAGCATGACCCTGGCTACCATAGCCCATCACCGCTATCTTCTTACCTTTCAGGATGCTGAGATCTGCATCCTTGTCATAGTACATATTTGCTGCCATTTGAATTTCCTCTTAAGTTCATCTTTATACGCTCTTCGGACCCCTGCGCAAGGCGATCTTACCGGTACGCGCCATTTCCTTGATACCGAAGGGTTTAAGCAACTGTTCTATTGCCCTTATCTTGTTCTCGTCGCCTGTTACCTCTATGACCATGGACTTGCTTGCCACATCGATGATCTTTGCCCTGAAGATATCTGCTATCTGCATGATCTCGGAGCGATTGTTCACGTCAGCATTGACCTTAATAAGGGCAAGTTCCCTTTCCACAGTATCCTCGGATCCAAGGTCTGTTACTCTGATAACATCGATCAATTTATTAAGCTGTTTGGTGACCTGTTCCAGGACGAGGTCATCGCCACGTACAACAATGGTCATACGGGATATCGTGGGATCCTCGGTGACCCCCACCGCCAGACTGTCTATGTTATAACCTCTGCGGGCGAACAAGCTGGCAACCCGTGAAAGTACACCGTACCTGTTCTCCACCAGGACTGCAAGTGTATGTTTCATGCTTTCCTCTCCAGGTCCAGTATCTCATTTATAGCTGCCCCTGCCGGTACCATGGGCGATACGTTCTCCTCGCACTCCACCCAGAAGTCGATCAGCGTGGGCCTTCCGGAAGCTATTGCCTGCTCTATGGCCGGCCTGACCTCTGAAGGCTGTGTAACGCGCAGCCCGAGTGCGCCGTAGGCCTCTGCGAGCTTTACGAAATCAACACTGTTCCTTATACATGTATAGGAGTATCTTTTATCGAAGAAGAGTTCCTGCCATTGCCTTACCATACCCAGATACCCATTATTGAAGATAGCGATGATCACAGGGATGTTCTCCTGTACAACTGTTGCAAGTTCCTGAGAGCTCATCTGGAAGGAGCCATCGCCCGAGATGTCAAAAACAACTTTGTCCGGTCTGGCTACCTTGACCCCGATGGATGCCGGGAATCCGAATCCCATGGTTCCCAGACCTCCGGACGATATGAACGTGCGGGGTTCACTGAACCTGAAATATTGAGCAGCCCACATCTGATGCTGACCGACCTCGGTAACTATGATAGCATCCTTGCAAGCTTCATGGATCTGTTCTATGATGTACTGGGGCTTGATATTATCCTTGCCGCCGATATAATGCATAGGATATGATCTCTTCCAGTGTGCTATCCTCTGGAGCCAGTCATCCGTGGGAGCCTTGTCGACATATTTGAGCAGATCTTCAAGTACCTTTCTGGCATTACCTACTATAGGGATATCTACACGTACGTTCTTGGATATCTCTGCAGGATCTACGTCAATATGTATGATCTTAGCATTGGTTGCAAAAGATCTTATTTTGCCTGTGACCCTGTCATCGAACCTTGCACCCACAGCGATGATGAGATCTGATTCCTGTATCGAATAATTGGCATATTTGGTACCATGCATCCCCAGCATTCCCAAAAACAACGGATGGTCCACAGGGAAAGCACCCATGCCTGTAAGCGTCGTGGTGACCGGAGCCTGCACTTTTTCGGCAAGTGCCCGCAGATACTCGCTGGCGTTTGCACTGATAACTCCGCCGCCTGCATATATCACTGGTTTGTATGACCTTAGGATCTCTTCAGCTGCCTTCTTTATCTGCTGGATGTTACCTTCATATGTAGGATTGTAACTGCGCAGCTTCACCGTTTCAGGATAATGGAAATCTATCAGTTCGGTGGTAAGGTCCTTGGGAATATCGATAAGCACGGGTCCTGGCCTGCCAGTGGATGCAATGTGGAAGGCCTCCTTCATGACCCTTGGAATATCGTTAGCATCCTGGAGAAGGTAATTATGCTTTGTTATAGGCAGGGTTATACCCGTGATGTTAGCTTCCTGGAAGGCGTCGTTCCCTATCATGGACAGCGGCACCTGGCCTGTCAGAGCTACAATGGGTATAGAATCCATATTTGCAGTGGCTATACCCGTGACCAGATTAGTTGCTCCGGGGCCGGATGTGGCTAAACATACGCCCACCTTGCCTGTGGCCCTTGCATACCCATCAGCGGCATGGGCAGCTGATTGTTCATGGCGTACGAGCACATGGCGTATCTTTGAATCATACAGTGCATCATAAATGGGAAGCACCTGGCCTCCAGGATATCCGAATATCGTATCCACGCCTTCCCTGTACAGACATTCGATGATGGCTCTTGCGCCTGTCATCTTCTCTGTTCTTCCTGTCATGCGATCACTCTGCTGGTCATACTTTTCATATACATTTATGTTTTTCACTCTTTTATTCTATCAGACTGTTCTGTCTGTATCAAACGATTGATACCGTTAAGCATCGCTTCCACAGAAGCCATGATAATGTCAGTACGTGTACCTCTGGAGGTGATCATCCTGCCATCCTTTGAAAGTTTCACCAGAACTTCCACAAGGGCATCAGTACCTCCCGTAATGGCATCCACATGGTATTCCTCAAGCTGGATGTCTCCTACCCCGGCCACTGCTTTCTTTATACACTGAATGGTCGCATCCACAGGTCCGTCGCCTATACCAGCCTGGACGACCTCCTCGCCATCCACCTTCAGTTTTACCGAAGCTGTGGGCGTGACCCTGTTACCTGATACTACGGTGAAGTCTTCAAGCTTGACCCTGGAATTGCACTGGATGTTCAGTACCGTCTCGGCGATTGATTGCAGATCAGCATCAGTAACATGCTTTCCAAAATCACCCAGCTCTTTTACTCTCTTGAGGATCTCGTTAAGATGGGAATCCTGGATATCATATCCCATTTCCTTAATGGCAAGGGATACGGAGCTTTTGCCTGCATGCTTGCCCATTACTATCTTACGCTCACGCCCAAGTATTTCCGGCCTTATCGGCTCGTAGGTGGACGTGTCTGCCAAAAGACCATGCACATGGATACCCGCCTCATGAGAGAAAGCGTTGCCTCCTACAAGGGATTTGTTGGGAGCCACGGGTATGCCTGTAAGGCGGCTTACCAGCCTTGAGGTCTTGAAAAGTTCATTTGTCTTGATACCTGTGTCATATTTGTACAGCCATTCAAGGATCATTACCACTTCTTCAAGGGAAGTATTGCCTGCTCTTTCCCCTATCCCGTTAATGGTCACATGCGCTTCCCCTGCACCTGTCCTGAGGGCAGCTACCGTATTTGCAGTGCCCAGGCCGAAATCATCATGACAGTGTATACTGACCGGTATCTTCAATGACGCTGACAGGTCCCTGAATATTGCTTCTGTCCTCTCGGGTACCAGCATACCCACGGTGTCGCAGAAACAGAGCCTCTCTGCACCAGCCTCGATACCTGCCTGGTATATGGACTTCAGAAATCCCATATCTGCCCTGGAGGCATCCTCTCCGCTCAGTTCTACTATAAGCCCATGTTCTCTGGCATATTCAGTGGTCTCTATAGCCATCTTCATTACTGCTGCTCTGTCCTTCTTGAGCTTAACGCTAATGTGCAGATCGGACACGGGAGCCACAAGATGAATAGAATCCACGTCGCATGCAAGCGCATAGTCGATATCAGGCTGCATAATCCTGCAATAGCTGCAGATATCTGCACTTAAGCCTTCGGCTGCAATTGCGCGGATGGCATCTCTTTCTCCTTCAGATGTGATGGCTGACCCGGCCTCTATAATGTGTACGCCAAGCTCGTCCAGCTTGCGGGCAATGGCAAGTTTGTCCTCTTTAGTGAGTGCCACGCCGGGCGTCTGTTCACCGTCTCGCAGAGTTGTGTCCAAAAAGCGGATGTTTTCCAATAATAAAACCCCTCACAGGTATTAGTCTGCCAGCCATAGCCAACAGCACCTACATCGATATCTCTATACTATATATGTATATCGATGTATCTATCACGATTGTTCATAGAAGAGATCAACAAAAAATACAAAAAATGCCTGAGATCACAGGCATCAGAAATATTTGTCAATGGATTCGATGGAACTTACAAGCAGGTCCACACAAGCCATCACATCAGATGTATCCACCACTTCCACGGGAGAATGGATATAACGGGTAACTACGCTTATAACACTGGATGGAATGCCTGCTCTTGTAAGGTGTATGGCAGTAGCATCAGTGGTGCCTCCATCTCCCACTTCAAGCTGGTATGGGATGCGCTTCGAGTCTGCGGTCTCTGTCAGCCATTTAAGCACCCTGGGAGAGGCAATAAGACCACGGCCTGATGCATCTGCCACGGTGATCACACCGCCTTTACCCTGTTCCACTGCAGCATCCTTTTTATCAATGCCCGGATGATCGCCTGAAATTGTCGTGTCAACTGCAAGAGCTATATCCGGATCCAGGCTGAAGGCGGATGTGCGGGCGCCTTTTAGACCCACCTCTTCCTGTACTGTCCCCACGGCATACACGGTAGCTTTGATGTCCTTATATGCAAGTTGACGCATAACTTCCAGAAGTATGGCACAGCCTGCACGGTTGTCAAAAGCCTTGCCTGTGATCTTACCATTTGCAAGGGCAACCACTTCCCTGTCCATGGACACAGGAGTGCCCACGGTGATCCCCATCTTTTCGGCATCTTCGCGGCTTGTGGCACCTACATCGATGAACATGTCCTCGGACTTCACGGGCCTTTTCCTGTCCTCATCTTTCATTACATGAGGTGGCTTGGACCCGATAACTCCGGGGATCGGGCCGTTCTTGGTGTGTACTATTACTCTCTGGCTATGCAGGGTGGGGTCGAACCAGCCACCTATCTTCACGAACTTCAGGAAACCCTTATCGTCAATGAACTGTACCATAAGACCGATCTCATCCATGTGGGTTGCGATCATTATCGACGGTCCGCTTCCCTTTTTTGTGCCTATGAGATTGCCCATCTTATCCGTGGTCAGCTCGTCCACATAGGGCTTAAGTCCTGACTCCATAATGGCACGGATACTATCCTCATGACCGGAGATGCCATGAGCATTGGATAACTTCTTCAAAGAATCGACCAGTTGTTCCATATTTACCCTCTTTTCTGTAATTTGTGGAGGATAATAGGAACTGCTGGTATAAAGATATAGATGCAAAATATAAACAGAGAATAAAAAAAATAAGATCGAGAGATACTAATATATTTTTGAGTTAAACTACTAAATTTGGTTGAAACACTGAACGTGACTATAAACGAAATTTGCTATTACCCACAAAATAACTGGATGGCGACTTAACTATTCTAGATTGGATGCAGATGCTTTTTAAGTTTCAGAATTTTCGGCTCTGTAGAAATCCTCATGATACAATCTAAACTGTGGTCAGATGCAACCACAGAGTACACAGAGTTCACGGAGATGGATAACGATTCTCATTCTCTGCGTCCTCTGTGAACTCAGTGGTTCAAACTTGATGCGCATGTTTTCTACAGAGCCGAATTTTCATCATTATGATGATAATAATATGCTCCACTGTAGATGATTTTATATATAAGCAGTGATATCCCTTTTATCGGACAGAGAAGAGAAAAGAATGATTCTGTGTCCGGTTAAGGTGGAATCGGTACTTAGTAAAACGGAGCGAATTAAATGGAACTCGTTGAAGTAAAGTGTGTTGTTTGTGGGTCGCCTATCTATGTATATGAAGGTTATATCAAAGACCGTATGTATTGTACTTTACATTGTCTGAATGTTTCTATCACCTCAGAGAAACAACAAATAGCCTGAGTTATATTCCTCAGCTTTCATCTTTTTATCATTGCCACATCTTCCCAAAAAACTATCGGGCATATATAGATGCTTACAGTGCATCCTGATCTGACAATAGGTTCTCGAATATTATATATCTCATAAATGTCTACTCAAAGTAACATGCAAAGAGTACTCATCACCGGTGGATTAGGGCAAGTGGGCAGTTATATTGTGGACGCACTTCACGAAAAAGCGAAGGTCACAGTGCTGGATAATTTTACATCTGCCACACGGGAAGCTGTACCTGAGGGAGTCAGTATAATAAAAGGTGATATTCGGGATAGGATAGCTGCAGACCTTGTTAAACAGAACGACGTTATCATTCATACTGCAGCCCAGATCAGTGTGACAGCCTCTATGGAAGACCCACTTTCCGATGCGCAGAACAACGTATTTGGCACCCTTAATCTGCTGGAAGCAGCCCGCAGTTCTGCAATATCCAAGTTCATATACATAAGTTCTGCAGCTGTATACGGAGATCCCCTCTATACACCGATCACCGAGTCCCATCCTCAGGACCCTCTTTCTCCTTATGGTGTCAGCAAACTGAGCGGAGAAAAATATTGTATGATGTACCATAAGGCCTTCGGCCTACCTTCCTGCTGCATCCGCCCATTCAATATCTACAGTCCCAGACAGGATCCGACAAACCCGTATTCCGGCGTGATATCGCGTTTTATTGATAAGGCCAGGGCAGATCAAAGTCCTGTGATCTTCGGGGATGGTACCCAGACCCGGGATTTCATCTCAGTTCACGATATAGTGGATATGATAATACTCCTGCTTGAAAACAAGGAGGCTGATGGCCACGTGTTCAATGCAGGTACCGGCCTCAGCACCACTGTAAGCGAGCTTGCACACATGATCCTGGACATATTCGATGTGGATGTGCCGGTGCAATATATGCCGGAAAGGCCT